>NZ_JADQBH010000061.1 GCF_016278715.1 Marinilabilia sp.
TTGCGGAAAATAATATTGCAGAACTCAATGCTTCCTATTATCCCATTTTGGATGTGGAAACCCCCGTCAGTTTTTCTCAGCGCATTTCGTGGGCTGTTCGAAAAAATGCACCGGAATTGCTCGATACGCTAAATTATTGGGTGAGACAAATGCGTGATAATGTTGACTATTACGTGATTTATAATAAGTATTTTAAAAACACACGCTCTTTCAGTACACGACTTTCTTCTGATTTCTATAGTGGAAACAGTGGCAACATCAGTCGGTTCGATAGTATTGTTAAACACCATGCTGATCGAATTAACTGGGACTGGCGATTGTTGAGTTCGGTGATTTATCAGGAATCAAGGTTCGACCCTGGTGAAGAATCATGGGCAGGAGCAGGAGGATTAATGCAGCTTATGCCTGCAACCGCCAGAGAACTGGGCGTTAGCAATGTTTCCAATCCATCTCAAAACGTGAAGGGCGGAAGTACTTATCTCAACCAGTTGTGGAACAGGTGGGAGTCTATCCCTGATTCTGTTCAAAGGTTAAAATTTACTCTTGCTTCATACAATTGCGGGTATTCTCATGTGGTAGATGCTCGCAGGTTGGCTGAGAAGTACGATGCCAACCCTAAAGTTTGGGACGATAATGTGGAACAATACGTTCTAAATTTGATGTTTCCGGAATACTACAATGACGAAGTTGTGCGGTATGGTTATGTGATGGGAGAGGAGCCGGTCAATTATGTGAGGCAAATTCTGAACCGATTCGAGCATTACAAACAGTTGATTCCTCAAACGGGAAGTTGAGATAAAAGTATTTAAATCCATAAGACAGGAAAAAGAGATTAAACCAGTAATGACATTTAAGAGAATCCAGGTTGGTTGTTAGCTCATAGCTGTTAGTGTTCCACAGACAGAAAGGGAAAAGGCTGAATGCTTTAAGCAAAGCGACAAAGCCGAAACCAATCCTTCACTTTTGGGGCCTCAAACAAAGTGTATTTTGAAACGTAACCGCAGAGCAAACTACAAGAGATAGGGGCAGGTCTTCGGTATTTCGAAAATCTACCCCTATTCGTTAAACTGGAATCCAGAATGCCTTTTTATTTTTAATGCTGCCGTTTATGCAATTGCTCAACTCCTGGTTTCTATTGCAAAAAACTTTTTAAATACCCTGATAATAAATTCATGGTCCTGAACACCGGCCAATTCTCTTACCGAGTGCATAGCCAGCATAGCGTTGCCAACATCTACCGATCGGATATCCATTTGAGTCGTCAGCACATTCCCCAGCGTTGAACCTCCGACCATATCGCTTCGGTTTACGAATTTCTGACAGGGTATACCAGCCAAACGGCATATACTTTCAAATACAGCGCCACTGTCACCGTCGGTGGTATATTTCTGATTGGCATGGATCTTTATTACCGGTCCCTTATTCATCAACGGATGTAATACAGGATCATGTTTGTCGGGATGATTGGGATGAACAGAATGTGCCATATCCGCCGAAATCATGAAGGATTTGTGCTGTGCTTGTTGAATTCCCTCATCGTCTTCTCCCAGTTGTTTTAATACCCGTTCAAAAATGTTTTTAAAAACGGGGGAGCCTGCCCCTTGTTTTGTTTGACTACCAACTTCTTCATTATCGAAAATGCAAAGAAAATTGGTTGCTTCGGTGGGCTGCGCATCAAGGAGTGCTTTTAAACCTGCGTGAACCATCGCCAGATCATCCAACTTGGGACTGGAAATAAATTCACTATCGGGCCCTAAAAGGCAGCCGCGATGAAACTCGTTAAGCGTGATGTCAAAATCAATGATTTTTTCAGCCTCCACGCCTGCCTCACGAGAAAGGAGGTCTTTAAAGTAGCCTTTTCTTTGTTTGTCACCAATTATGCCACATAAAGGAAGCATGTCCTTTTGCTTGTTTAGTTCAACGCCTTCGTTTACAGACCTGTTTAAGTGAATGGCCAGATTTGGAATAGTTAAGATTGGTCGGTTAAAATTAACCAGACGCGTTTCAGGGTGAAGCGTATTGTTGCTTTCTATTATTACACGTCCTGCCATAGACAGTGGACGGTCGAGCCAGCTCATGAGGATAGGTCCACCGTAAACTTCGGTGTTAAATTTAATATAATAACCATCCTCGATAATTTCAGGTGATGGTTTTATCTTAAAAGAAGGAGAATCGCTGTGTGCACAAATAAGGTGAGTGCCTGAGCGTGACGGAGCTTTAGTGCCGGTAATGAAAGCATAAACTGAAGAGCCGTTCTTTGTGGTAAAATACTTTTTCCCAGGCTCCAGTTTCCATCTTTCCTCAAGCTTTAACGCCTCAAATCCGGCTTTATGAAGCTTTTTGGTAATGCTTTCTACAACATGATAAGGACTGGCACCCTCATGAATGAAATCAATCAGTTCGGTCGCTGTTTTTTGTGCGTTGTTCATTATAACTGTGGTTTAATGCCATTCGTATGACAGATGTTTTTACAATCTCTTTTCTTTATTAACAAAGATAGTGCTCTGTTGGTTAGGAGAAAATGATTTTGCACCAAATTTGAGGTAAATAATCCTGACTACAGATCTTGTATAATCTCTCAACGAGAGAGGAATTCATTTCAAATTTGACTGGATAATCTTAACTGATAATATAGTGTATTTTAAGCCATTATTGTCCAAAATATTTTTCAAAAGGGGATTTCATCTTTTAAGCCCTGAATTACTTTTCTGTCTTGATACAAAAAAGTAATAAAAAAAACTTATTTACACGATTATTGCTGCGCTCAGCATTGCTCAAGCAAGCTTGGCACTGCTTTCACTAAACGCAATAATTACTTTATGATTATTGCTGCGCTCAGCATTGCTCAAGCAAGCTTGGCACTGCTTTCACTAAAC
>NZ_JADQBH010000249.1 GCF_016278715.1 Marinilabilia sp.
AAATATTGGAGCGAATGACGGAACCGGAACGGGTTGTAATGTTCCGGGTTCCCTGGGTGGACGATAAAGGCGAAGTGCAGGTTAACCGGGGTTACCGTGTGGAATTTAACTCGGCTCTCGGACCTTATAAAGGCGGGTTGCGTTTTCACCCGAGTGTGACCCTCAGTGGATTGAAGTTTCTGGGATTTGAGCAAACTTTCAAAAACAGTCTGACGTCCCTTCCCATGGGAGGCGGAAAAGGTGGAAGTGATTTTAGTCCCAAAGGAAAATCCGATAATGAAATAATGCGGTTCTGCCAGGCTTTTATGGCCGAGTTGTTTCGTCACATTGGGCCCAACACAGACGTGCCTGCCGGGGATATCGGTGTTGGCGGACGTGAAATAGGTTATCTTTTCGGGATGTATAAAAAACTCAAAAACGAATTCACCGGTGTGTTAACCGGAAAAGGCCGGGAATATGGAGGCAGTCTTATTCGTCCTGAAGCCACCGGTTTTGGCGCTGTCTATTTCGTTCGTGAGATGCTGAAAGAGAAAAATGATACCCTGAAAGGAAAGACTGTTGCCATTTCCGGATTTGGAAATGTGGCCTGGGGGGCTGCTCTGAAAGCCTCCGAGTTGGGAGCTAAAGTGGTGACTATTTCCGGACCTGACGGTTCAATTTATGACCCGGACGGAATTTCGGGAAGTAAAATAGATTATTTGCTGCAGTTGAGAGCTTCGAATATGGATGTTGTAGAGCCTTATGCTGAAAAGTTCGGTGTGGAGTTTCTCCGGGGCAAAAAGCCGTGGGAGCAGAAAGTGGACATCGCAATTCCATGTGCTATTCAGAATGAGTTAAATGAAGACGATGCTAAAACATTGATTGAGAATGGTTGCTATCTGATTGCAGAAGCATCCAACATGGGCTGTACTGCCGATGCTGCAGCTTTGGCAGCCGAAAAAATTATGTTTGCCCCCGGAAAAGCGGTAAATGCAGGAGGTGTTGCCGTTTCCGGGTTGGAAATGAGTCAGAACAGTATGCGAATCAGCTGGACACGTGAGGAGGTGGACGAAAAACTGAATCAGATTATGAACAATATTCATGCAACGTGCGTGCGTTATGGCAAATCGCCGGATGGCAAAATAAATTATGTGAAAGGTGCCAACATCGGAGGTTTCGTAAAAGTAGCTGAGGCCATGCTTGCACAAGGTGTTGTTTGATTTCTTGAAATTTTTAACCGCGGAATTTTTTTTGTTCCGTACGATAAATATATCGGGGACAATTGTGTTTGGTTTTCCTTATGGAAGTCTATCAGGCCGGTTGTCCCCGATTCTTGAATTTTCAACCCCGGGATAGGCAGGCAGGCGATTAGGTAAGTAGGGGATTAGGCAAGTCGGTGAGTAGTAAATTTAAGATTAGAGGTCAAACCCTCAACCCACGACCCTCAACTCTCAACCCTCAACCCTCAACCCCCAACCCTCAACTCAAAACCCAAAACCCAAAACCCAAACCCCCTCTAAGATTATTTCATTACTTTTGAAAAATGATTGATACACATTCACATATTTATCTGCCCGATTTCGATAAGGACAGGCTCGCAATTATTGAGAATGCCCGGAATGCGGGAGTTGAGAAAATACTGATGCCCAATGTTGATGGAACTAGTATTCGCCCTATGTTTACGGTTGAGGAGATGTATCCGGGATATTGTTATGCTATGATGGGGCTGCATCCCACTTCAGTGAAAGGGGATTTTGAAGAGCAACTGGCAAATGTAAAACATTGGCTGGGACAACGTGATTTTATTGCCATTGGGGAAATAGGTATCGACCTTTACTGGGATAAGACCTGGGAGCGTGAACAACGGGAAGTTTTTAGAATACAGGTAGATTGGGCCAAAGAAAGAGGAATTCCGGTGGTTATTCATGTGCGTGATGCATTCGATGCTGTGTTTCAGGAACTGGATAAAGTTTGTGATGACAAGCTGAAAGGAGTTTTTCACAGCTTTTCAGGAAATAAAAGTCAGTTGCACAAAGCACTGGAGTATCCAGGATTTATGCTTGGCATCAATGGTATTGTAACCTTTAAAAATGCTCAATTGGATAAAGTGCTGAAAGAAGCGGATCCTGAAAGACTGATGACAGAAACGGATGCACCGTATTTGGCTCCGGTTCCATACAGAGGCAAAAGGAACCAACCGGCATATATGAAAAACACATTGGAGAAACTTGCTGAAATTTTTGAAGTTTCCCGCGAAGAGATGGATGCCATCACCACCCGAAATGCCCGTCAATTGTTTGCTATAGATCATTAACCCCTCCCCGAACTCTCAGAATGGGTATAAGCGGCAACGCAACCTGAAACAGGGGATTAGGTAACCAGGTAAGTAGTTGAATAGGCAATTAGGCAGGTAGATATTAGGGGTCTAAACTCAATCCAAAACTCAAAACCCAAAACTCGCGACTCATAACTATAAAACTGGTAATGGACAAACAGGTTCTCATTATTTACACCGGGGGTACCATCGGAATGGCCGTGGATCCTGATACCAATGCATTGGTTCCTTTTGACTTTGAGAATATTTCCCGAAAAGTCCCGGAGCTTAGGAAGTTCGATTTTAAGGTGAATAGCATCTCCTTCGATCCAATTGTGGATTCGTCTGAGATGTCGCCTGAAATATGGGTCCGTCTGGTGGAAATTATTGAGGAGAATTATGCAGCTTACAGTGGGTTTGTGATATTGCACGGAACCGATACCATGTCTTATACTGCCAGTGCATTGAGCTTTATGCTGCACAATCTTCAAAAACCTGTGATTCTTACCGGTAGCCAGCTGCCACTGGGAGCCATCCGCACCGATGGAAAAGAAAACCTACTGACAGCACTGGAG
>NZ_JADQBH010000315.1 GCF_016278715.1 Marinilabilia sp.
GACTTTTTAAAGTCAAAAAAGCCGTTCCAGTTTCTGGAGCGGCTTTTTTTTGTTGGGGGGGGAGGGCTCCCACAGCTCCCACAGGAAGGAGGGAAGAGAATTTATCTACCTTCCCCTCCATCCAGCGTAAATACTTGTCCTGAAGCAAATCCTGCCTGGGGACTCAGCAGCCATGCGGCCAAAGATGCAAATTCATCTGCGCGACCAAGTCTGCCAACGGGAATTTTTGATTCAAGTGTTTTTCTCGCCTCTGCAATGGAAATATTTTCCTGCTCCGTCATTTTGTGGAATAAACGGTCGATTGCAGATGTATCATGATAACCGGGAGCTATAACATTGGCAGTGATGTCGCTGTTTGAAACTTCTTTCACCATCGTTTTCATGTATCCCACTACGGCCATTCGGAATGAATTACTTAAGACCAGATTCGGAATGGGACCATTTACGGAAGCACTTTCGCTGAAGAGAAACCTACCACGGTTGTTTTGTTTAAATATAGGGAGTATGTGTTTGGAAAGTTCTACTTTCCATCTTAGCACCAGCTGGTAAGCTGTATCCCAGTCGTTCATAGTTGTTTCGGGGATGGTTGCAGCACGTGGTCCTCCTGCATTAATAAATGCTCCATAAAGGTCATCTGGCAATGATTTTTTTAAACTGATGATGAATTCATGGTTAGTAATATCTCCCGCCAGCATTGTCACATGGTCAGGGAAGTCTGACTTTAACTCTTCTAAAGCCTTTTTATTTCGTGCAGTAATAAATACGTGTGCTTTATTCTCAAGTAAGGCTTTGGCAACAGCCCTGCCAAGACCTGAACTGGCTCCTGTTACCAGATATTTCAGGTTCTCTGTTTTTAAATCCATATCACAGATGTTAAAAGGTTATTGTTGAACACTATTTTGTCTCCTGGAAATAAAGCAAATAAGCTGAAAGAAAGTTCATGGGGAACTGCCAGTATGCAGAAGTAAGACTTTTACAAGGAAAAGCTGATGGACATTCTGAAACTCCAGTTATCGATGTCTTTTTCTTTTTGATAAGGGCCGTAACGGTAGTGCACGCCCAGCCCGTATTTAATAAATAGTACTTTCAATAAATTATCAAAGAGAATTCCTGATTCGTAGAACCCTTTCTCGAATGAGGTAACGGGCAGGAGGTAGTCAGCTTCTACGACGCCCCACCCGGCTTTAGTTGAGAAATTGATTTCCGGTTTAAAGGTTCCCGGTCTATTTTGACGCAAGGCAATTCTATGATCCAAAGTTGCCATTGCAAATCTGTCTGCTGCGAATTCGTTTGGGGCCATTGTCGCAAAAAGAGTCGGTACCTCTATTGATACTGGGGCAAAAGTGCCAAAATAGCTGTAAAGGTTGCTTGAAATGGCCCAGCCTTCTATGAGTCCTCCGGTAAAACGAAGTTTTGTTTTTGCTGAAGGGCCCGTACGGAATGTTTTTTCTATTTGCCCCTCCAGTTTAGTGAAAGAATTGTTGTGACCATTTTGCTGCTCTGTTCCTCTGATGATATTCAGCCATATTTTGGGTCCATCAGAAGGCTCTGGCAGGAGGCCAAAGGCAGTACTGGTCATTTGTTCGTTGGGAACCCACCTTAGCTTAATTCCTGCTTCTATGGTTTGGAATGGGGCTTCTGGTGATACTGACAGTGGAATGAAGGGGTAAAGACGAACCGGGGTAACATCCGATCTGGTGAAGAAAATTTTTCCTGAAACAGGCCCTCTTAGCTTCGTTCCGACGCCAATATAAAACTTTTCTTCCCGGTCTTTGATGGCCACTGAAATTTCTTCGAGTTGCTGATTAAGGCTCAGCCGATTTCCATGGTAGAAATTAAAGATTCCTGTGGAGTGCATGTCGTGGCTGTAAATCAAATCGATAAGGGCTTGACTATTCTTTTGCGGACGCCATTTGATACCCCCTCCGTAATTGTTTTTTTCGGTGTTGAATGCATGCGTGAAATATCCGCCGAGAGAAAAGTTTTCAGTAATTTCAGGACCAGTCCACAAGCCCAGGCCCAATTTTAATCCTTCAAATTGGTTGTAATTTACTAGATGTTGCAACTCAAGCCGAAACGAACCTGCGGGAATGTAACCTCTGATTAAATTTTTTTGTAGCCGGATAATTTTATCCAGATTGTTGGCTCTTCCAAGGCTATCCAATAAATGATAAGTTGACGAATCTTTTGCGGTTAGGGGTTCATATCTCAGAATCTTTATATGTCCTGTGTCTCTGGGCATTTTGTCTTCCAAAACCACGTTGGAAAAATCTTTTGGACTGAGCGTTGGGTTTAAATTGATGGCCGTTACAATGCTTTTTGCATCTCCTACCATGGCATAGGGCAGCGAATTGAAACCTTCCCCGGGTTTTATGATCAATTGACTCTTAAGTTCCGAAGGGAACCATTGTGAATCTGTTTGTTTATAGCTCTGACTGATATCTGTGATGTAAGGAGACGATGGAAGATCTGACTTTGCTTTCAGATACCTTATTCCGTAAGTTTTTTTGTGGATGTGAAACGAACCGGTCAACGGCTTGATGTTGCTTTTTTTTCTGGGCTGATAGGTTATGTAAAATAAAGAATCTCCATTCTCGATAATGGTATCGTTCAACAGGAAAAAATAGTTTTTCAATCCTGATTTTGAGATGGGATTGAGGTGTTCAATGCCCATTAGTTCTATCTGGGGGGAATAAAATCCAAAGGGTTGAATCAGACCGGGAAGAATAGCTAGTGCAGGATCCTGAAAACCGCTTACTCTTCCGGAGATGATTTTCTCTGTGGTTTTATCAGGAACCATATGTTTTTTTTCTGATACCGATTCCATCAGAAGCATATGATTATTTCGGTTGAAGTCGATAAATTTTTGTTCCAAACTGTCCGGGACACTTATAGAATCAGCAATATCAAGGCTGAAAGCCATTTTATGGTAAACAATACAGGAATAATCGCTTGCCAGATCCGGATTGTTTTTGGAACTGTTTTCGAGGACTTTCTGCATGATGTTAAGTGCGGGATTCTCTCCGGGATATACATCAATGCCTTGAAGTTCGATGGTTTGTGGTTCCAGCCGGAACTGTTTTGGGGTGTCGTTTGGACTGGTATTAAAGAAGGCAGGATGATAACCAATGCAGCTGACTAATACAGAATCTCCGGCGTCGGCAGGAATTATAAATTCTCCTTTAAGATTGGTAATGGTGCCGGATTTTCCATCCTGAAATACAATATTGGCAAACGGAATTGGGGTTTCCGTTTTTGCATCAGTAAGCGTTCCTTCTGTCTGGGAATGTGCCGGAATGGCAAATCCCCAGATGAGAAATAGAATTAGTATTACATTTTTGATGTGGCGATACATTGAAATCGCAATTTTTAAGATGTAGGTTATGTTAAGGAAAATTCCTTGTTTTTTGTTTTAAACCCGCAGAGAGTTTGCATAATCATTTCTCCGGTTTTGGGGTCTTGATTCCTGCTTTCAAAAATCGCACCTCTTTGTCTGCCAGGAATCGCCATTTCCCGCGGGGAAGGTTTTTCTTGGTCAGACCGGCAAAATAAACCCGGTCAAGTTTCTCTACCTGATACCCAAAATGTTCAAAAATTCTCCGAACTATCCTGTTTTTACCAGAATGAATTTCTATCCCGGCTTGCATGGGGTCTCCATCCACATAATTGACAGCATCCGGTTTTACCAGGCCATCCTCCAGTTCTATTCCATTTTTGATGCTTTCAAGATGCGCGGGGGCCAATGGTTGATTCAGAAAAACATGGTAAATTTTCTTTGCTTCAAAGCTGGGGTGAGTGAGTTGCTTGGACAGCTCACCGTCATTGGTCAGCAACAATACACCGGTGGTGTTTCTGTCCAGTCGGCCAACAGGATAGACCCGCTGGGGACAGGCATTGCGAATGATTTCGATTACCGTTTTTCGACCTTCCGGATCACTTGAAGTGGTCACAGTGTCCTTGGGTTTATTGAGCAATAAATAGACTTTTTTCTCAGGAATGAGTTTCTTTCCCTTGTATTCAACTTTGTCGTTGATTGAAACAGTCAGTCCCATTTCTTTTACGACGTTGCCATTCACCTTTATCTCTCCTTTTGTGATCAGGGTATCAGCCTCACGGCGGCTGCAGACCCCGGAATTGGCGATGAACTTGTTGAGGCGCATGCTTTCCGGTGGTTTGGTGCCGGATATTTTTCGCTCTATGTTTCGGGGTTTTGCTTTTTCTGAAAATTTGGTGTTTCGTGAACGTCGTTCGTTGTTGGTATATTTACCGGGGATTTTTCCTTTGTTGGCCATCCTGAATATCTGTTTTCTTTTGTTTGTTTCTCCGGTATTTCCGGTTCATTTTTCACACTACAAAATTGTAAAAAAGAAATGATTAATCGGGCATTTTGGGAGGAGAATTAATGATTTAGTGTATTTTGGGAATACACCTATTCAATAGATAATTAGTTTTTTAGAGGTTAGGCGTAACAATGGTCCGTTTAAGAAGGTTTAAACACAGATTAATCCTGCGCTGAAGCTACGTTTTTGAAAATAATTCTTGGCTAAGGTAACGGATTCTAAGAGACGTAAAGGGTTTTTTCAAGGTAGTTTTTTTCAATTGGAAAATTTTCGATGTGTCAGTTTTAGCCCCCGAGGCAGTCGACAGCATGATGATATTTCTTTCTGATCAACGGGATAACAATACATGGAGAGGTAGATAAATTTCCGAGTCTGCACTCATGGGTTTTTCTTCCAGTGACTTGCCAGGTCAGTCATATACGGATTATGTCCATTTTTTTGTGGGGACTCGTAATAAACGGAGTAGTCTTTGAATTTGATATAAAAGCGAGTTTGGTGCATAATGTCTTCTACAGTTCAGGCCTGTCTCTGTAGGGAAACTACTTCTTTGTCATAATGCATTACCCGGCCTGTTGTATAAAAAAAAACAGGGCTCCGCCTGATGCAGACCCCTGTCGTATTCTTTTTATATCTTCGGGATTCTCCTCTCTACTAATCATTCATCACTAACTGGGTATTAATTAGAAAATTACAAAGTCAATACCTAAAATTAAGCTTTTGCGGTTAATCTTGTCCAGGTAAATGATGTCCGGATGTTTATTTTCATGTTCATAACGTGATTGCTGAAAATTATATCCCAGATAAATATTTAATCCGGTTTTGTCCGACAAAGCAACTTCTTTTCCAATAGACAATGCATGCACATACCCTTTATCAAGCGCATCAGAGGAGAACGTTAGCTGTGTTCCGATCTCTGCAGATGCAAAGTAACTGTTCTTTTTTTGGGTGAAATAATAATTGCCTTGTATTACCATCGGCGCGGTGTTGGCGCTCATGCCTTCATATCTTTCGAGTCCAACACCAATATTTAAACTTAATTTTCGTGATACAAAGTATCCGGCATACACCTTTAGACTCTTGCCGTATTGGTTCTCTGGAAAAGAAATAGTTTCATCATAATCATCAGGATTGGGGATTGATGCATCCGTCCAGCCCAGATATCGAAGGCCTCCTTTAAAAGTCAGACCTTTTCGTTGGGAGGTGTTGTCCTGGCTGTACGCAATTATGGAAATTAGAAATGTCAATAAAACAACAAAAGTTTTTTCATGATAGTATGGTGTTTAAAATTGTGAATTATATGAGACAAAGGATGACGGGAGGATGAGGGCATCTTACAAGTTCTGTGCTTCGGAGAGATTTCTGGGATATTGATTGGATACATGGGTCTGGGTAAATGATTCAGAACCCAAGTTTAAAGAAAATTCTAAAGTAAAAGCGTAAATTTTCCAGAAACTGAAAAATTCTGCTCTTTTTCCGAACAATAGTTGCGTATGTTTTCATTGCAAAACAGTTTTATAATCTGCATTTTTGCAATTATATTTTAAAAAACGATAATCTTATGACAATAGTTCTTTAACCTTTTCAAGAACTTGTGAATCAATTTTTTATGTTCGAATGGTTTTTTGCGGAGGTTCAGTAAATCAATGTTATAAGATTTTTCTAACATCTAAACATCTAACGATCTATTATTATGACATTAATCAAATCAATATCAGGAATCAGAGGTACTATCGGGGGTAAGCCAGGTGAAGGGTTGAGCCCGGTGGATGTTGTTCGTTTTACTTCTGCCTATGCAGTTTGGGTGAAAAAACAATCGAAAAAAGAAAAATACAAAGTAGTGCTTGGCCGGGATGCAAGAATTTCGGGCCCTATGGTAAAGAATCTTGTTGCGGGAACCCTTCAGGGAATGGGCATTGACGTAATTCATATTGGTCTGGCAACGACTCCTACCACCGAAATTGCAGTTGTGAATGAAGAAGCCGACGGAGGTATTATCCTTACTGCGAGCCATAACCCCAAACAGTGGAATGCTCTGAAGTTGTTGAATAATAAAGGTGAATTTCTTACGGCTGATGATGGTGTGGAAGTCTTGAAAGTGGCTGGTGATGAGAGTTTTGAGTATTCTGATGTTGATGAACTTGGAACCATTGTCGAGAAAGATGATTACACAAAACGCCATATTGATGAAGTGCTGGCACTTGAGCTGGTAGATGTGAATGCCATCAAAAAAGCCGGTTTCAGGGTGGCGATTGATTGTGTCAATTCTGTTGGCGGAATTGCGCTACCTCCTCTTCTGAAGGCATTGGGTGTGGAAGACGTTATTGAACTGTACTGCCAACCCAACGGGCAGTTTCCGCACAATCCGGAGCCTTTGCCCGAGCATCTTACGGAAATATCTGAGGTTATCTGCAAGCAGGGAGCCGATGTTGGGTTTGTGGTGGATCCTGATGTGGATCGGCTTGCTATTGTCAACGAAGATGGTTCCATGTTTGGTGAAGAATATACCCTGGTGGCAGTGGCCGATTATATCCTGAGTCACACTCCCGGAAATACGGTTTCCAACCTGAGCTCTACACGTGCATTGAGTGATGTTACAAAGAAACATGGAGGAACATACAACGCTTCTGCAGTGGGGGAGGTTAACGTGGTTGCTAAAATGAAAGAAATCAATGCCGTGATTGGTGGCGAAGGCAATGGCGGAGTCATTTATCCTGCCAGTCACAATGGTCGTGATGCCCTGGTAGGTATTGCCTTGTTTCTGACACATCTGGCAAAGAAGGGGAAGAAGACCTCGGAGTTGCGAAAAGAGTATCCAGCTTATTTTATGTCGAAAAACAAACTGGAACTCACACCTGAAGTAGACGTGGATGCGCTTCTGTTGAAAGTAAAAGACCATTATAAAAATGAACAGGTGAGTACGGTGGACGGGGTGAAAATTGATTTTGCAGAGTCCTGGGTTCATCTGCGGAAATCCAATACCGAGCCCATTGTCCGCATTTATTCCGAAGCCGGTTCAGCTCAGGAGGCCAAATCGCTCGCCGAATCAATGATGGATGTGATGAAATCGTTTATATAGTGTCAAGTCAATCGTAACCTATTGGGCCAAGCCTCGTTCTGTTGTGTTTTTGTGTCATAAAAAAAGACTCTCGTAGCTAGGGCTATGCCTGCATTTGTTTATTTGACAAAAACTAAAAAATATCTTCGCCTTACCCGATATCCTACACTTGACTTGACACTGGTAGTGCGACCATAAAATACTATTTCATATTTCACATCTCTTTTTCCTTCCTGCATCGTTAAAATTTTGCTCTGCAGAAAGAAAAAATGAAAGTAAAATACTTGAAACGCTATTTAACTAATGCACTGCTAGTCTTTTAGATGCTGAATTATTTATGTCTAAGATTATTCTTAAATAAGAACTAAGTGTCTTGTTGGGAACCGACCTTGGAAGAAGAGATGAAATTCCTTTTGGGAATGTTTTGGATGGTTCCAGTTTTGAATAAGTAGTAGAATTGATATTAGAATTTAGCATTTGCATCGAACTTCGAGTTTTCAGTTTTTTCCTGAAGATCAGGAAATATAATACAAATTACTTTTAGCCGCCATAGAAGCTTGTTTCTGGCGGCTTTTATCTGATTCAATCTTGTGATTGCCTTTCGGAATTGAAGTTTGACCTTTAAACCATCAAAGCTGACACCTGTCATATTACCTCTGATTAGACATAATAAGAATTTCTTTTGATAATTTTTTTTGTAGATCAATATGAAGCGTTTTTTTCGACCTGTTTATTATGTCCCCGCCATAATAATTTTAGCAACTCTTTTGATATGGTCCATGGGACGGTCTGTAGTTTCCGATGATGTGATGATTACAGTACCAGTACAAAAAGGTTCCTTTTTAGCAAGGGTAATGTCCACCGGTCAGCTGCAATCCGAAAATGCGACTTCCATTGAGGTCCCATCTGCATTATCGGGGCGACGATTGGGAATTTATGAAATTCAGGTAACCGATATTGTGGAAGAGGGAACGGTGGTGGATTCGGGTGATTTTGTGGCATCGCTGGATCACAGTGCTGTCGAAGAACTGATGACAGAAGCTAAAGAAGAGCTGGAAAAAGCCCTGGAGGGATACGAAGATGCCAAAATAGATACCAACATCAATATGAGTAATCTTCGGGATGGCCTTTTGGATGCCAGAGTTACGGTGGAAGAGAAAAAGTTGGTGGTAGAACAATCGATTTACGAGTCACCAGCAGTTCAGCGTCAGGCCAGCCTTGATTTGGAGCGTGCAAAAAGAGATTTGCAACAGTCTCTTCGTAATTATGACTTGAAAAAGCAACAGGCAACTTATGATGTAGGCAGGGCCTGGGAAGAGGCTCGAAAAAGCCGGGAACGGATAGAGGAGATAGATGCCCTTTTTGAGGCCTTGGAGGTAAAAGCACCCAAGCCGGGAATGGTTATTTACAGTTACGATCAGTTTGGAAATAAAATTCAGGCAGGTTCCACGGTTAGCCGATGGATGCCTACCATCGCCGAATTACCGGATTTATCTTCCATGATCTCCCGAACATTCATCAACGAAATAGATATTTCTAAAGTGAAACCAGGACAGCAGGCAGTCATCGGTATTGATGCCTTTCCTGCCAAATCTTTCGATGGACACGTAATGTCAGTGGCCAATATAGGTCAGGTTTTGCCCGATGGCGATGCAAAAGTGTTTGAGGTAATTATCAAACTGGATAATACCGACTCTGAGTTAAGACCGGCTATGACTACCAGTAATGTCATCACAACCGATTCCCTTGCTGATGTTTGCTTTGTTCCACTGGAAGGGGTGTTTAGAAATGACTCGTTGCAATATGTTTATCGACGTGACAGAGGGGACTGGGTAAGACAAATTATTGATACCGGAAGTGAAAATGCCAATCATGTAGTGGTAGAACAGGGCCTGGATGAAGAGATGGAAATTGCACTCACAGCTCCCTCCAAAGCAGATGAATTGGAATTTGAAGGTCTGGAAATATATGAGTTTCTGAAGCAGGAAGCCCTGGAGAAAGAAAAAGAAAGGAAAGAGCAGGAAGTTGAAAAACCTGAAAAACCCGGACCTCCACCCGGATTTAGGCCAGGAGATAAAGGACCGATGGAAGGAAGGAGGCCACAATGAACAGGATAAAATATTTGTTTTCCCGGTATTTTCATGATGTTCTTATTGCTGTTGAGGCCATTTTGGCCAATAAACTGAAATCCTTTCTCACCGCTTTGGGTATTATGTTCGGAGTGGCAGCGGTCATCAGTATGCTGGCTATCGGAAGGGGGGCTCAGCAAGAGGTTTTGGAACAGATTAAACTGGTTGGGGTTAATAATATTATCGTGACTCCCTCTGAAGTGTCCATTGATGCCAATTCAGAGGGTGGGGGTGATAATACCACCCGTTTTTCACCGGGTCTTACTCTTCAGGATGCTGAGTCTATAAAAAAGACAATTCCTACGGTTTCAAGAATAAGCCCTGTGGTGTCCATAAATTACCATGCCATTCTTGGAGGCAAGAGCTATCCGGTGGTTCTTGAAGGTGTTTCGCCGGCATATTTTGAGTTGTTGAATATCAATATTGACAGAGGAACCATTTTTAGTGAACAACAGGCAGAAGGTGGAAAGCCGGTGGCTGTTATTGGGGATAACATCCGCAATCGTTTTTTCAATACCAAAGATCCCATTGGGGAGTACATAAAGTGTGGAGAAACATGGGTGCAGGTAATCGGGGTCATTGAACGACGCGATTTTACGGCATCAGCTTCGGATGAGTTGGGAATTAGCAGCACCGACAATAAGATTATTATACCTGTCAAAACCATGCTTCGGCGTTTTAAAGACAGGGCCAGGATAAACCCCGAAGTATTGGAGCAGGCTTCGCGTGGAGGAAACAGTGATGAAGCCGCTCAGAATTTCGAACTGGGCAATCAGTTGGATAAAATCATTGTTCAGGTGGAGGAGACTGGGATGCTGAGTGCTTCTGCTGATGTTATAAAGCGAATGTTGCTACGCCGGCATTCCGATATTTTTGATTTTGAGGTAACTGTGCCTGAATTATTATTGAAGCAGCAGCAAAAGACCAATGACATTTTTAATATTGTTCTTGGGGCAATTGCTAGTATTTCGCTTATTGTTGGTGGCATCGGAATTATGAATATTATGCTTGCCTCGGTTTGGGAACGAATCCGGGAAATTGGGACACGTCAGGCTATTGGTGCGTCACGAAAAGATATTGTGGTTCAGTTTCTCTCTGAATCTACACTTATCAGCGTCACCGGTGGAATGATTGGAGTGATCCTGGGCGTTGTTCTGGCACATGTAATTCATGTGATGGCCGATATTGAAACCATTGTTACTTTGTTTTCGGTTGTGGTGGCTTTTGGAGTTTCCGCAACAGTGGGTATCGTTTTCGGATATTTGCCGGCCAAACGTGCTTCGGAACAGGATCCTGTGGAATCTTTACGACAATAATTTACAATTGCACTTCTGAAATCAGATTATCTAACATCTATTGATATAATTATGCGGTTTATTTTTTTTCTGTCAATATTTTTCTTGTGCCTGTCATCAGGTCTTTGGGCACAGGAACAGGAAACCTTTGTTGACGCAGAGCCTGGCAATGAAGTGGGGATTTCCATGACACTGGACGATGCGATAGAGCTTGCTCATGAACAGTCGTTGTACAGTTTCAGGTCACAAAACATGTACCTGGCACGTTATTGGGAATTTCGCAGCTACAGGGCCGATAGGTTACCTATCCTAAGCCTCGAGACTACTCCGGTTGATTACGACAGGTCTGTGGTTAACAGATTTGACTCTGAGACGGGAACAGAGTACTTTAGCCAGCGTTCTTACTTCACTTCTGATGCTTCCCTTTCGCTTCGACAAAATGTGCCCTTTACGGGTGGTGTTTTTGACATCACCTCGTCTTTGTCAAGGTCTCAGAATCTGGATGACGAGGAGGATATTCAGTACGCATCAGTTCCGGTGAGCGTGGGGTTTTCGCAACCACTGAACGGATATAACCGTTTTCGTTGGGAATCACGCCTCGAACCTCTGAAATTCGAAAAGGCCAAGCGTGATTATCTGCAATCATTGGAAGAACTCGCCATTCAGGTTACCGATTACTTTTTTGGGCAGGTAACAGCTGAAATAAATCTGAAAATTGCTGAAACCAATTACTCTAATGCGGATACGCTGTATAATATCGGAAAGGGACGTTTTGAAATTGGTACCGTGACTCAGGACGAATTACTCGACCTGGAACTGAGCCTTTTGAATGCCAGTATGGAGGTGACCAGGGCAAACGTTGATCTCAGGCAGTCCCGGGCTGCGCTTAGTTCCTTTTTGGGATTGGAGGATAATGTTGTTATTAACTGTATTGTTCCTGATGAAATTCCTGAATTGAAGGTTAATCCTGAAAAAGCGATGGCTCTTGCTATTGAGAATAATCCCGATATGCTTGATTTTCGGCAGCGCATGCTTGAAGCCGAGCAGTCTATTGCCAGAGCCAGGTCGGAAAGTGGCCTGAATGCCAATGTACGGGCCAATTTTGGAATTAATAAAAATGCTGATGAAGTGGGCACGGCTTATGGCTCACCATTTGCCGACCAACAGCAGGTCCGGGTCTCTTTGAGTATTCCTTTGCTCGACTGGGGACTCCGTAAAGGCCAGATTCAAATGGCCCGCTCCAACCGTGATGTCACGGAGGCAACCGTAAAGCAGGAGCGGATTGACTTTGAACAGGACTTTTTTATCCGTATCATGGAATTTAATATGCAGGAAAAACAGGTGGAAATTTCTGCAAAAGCCGATACCATTGCTCAACGTGGTTATGATGTTACCAAGCAACGTTTCCTTATCGATAAAGTGGATGTAATAAAATTAAACTCAGCCCGGAACTCGCTGGATGCAGCCCGCCGCAACTATGTTTCGTCCCTGCGTCAGTACTGGCGTAGCTTTTATCAGATGCGTCAGTTTACTCTTTACGATTTTATCGAGGCAAAACCACTGGTTCAGGAACTTGATCATTTGTTACAGCAATAATCCGGAAGCTTAAAATAGACAAAGCTTATGAATCGAAAAATATTATTTCTTATTCCGCTGGGATTATTAATTCTGGTTTTTCTGGGGTATCGGTTTTTTATGACAGATTCTGTTGATAAGAGTGAATTGGTGGAGGTAAAGAAAGGAAGGTTTGAATATTACGTGGTTTCTATGGGCGAACTGGAAGCTCATGAATCGAAAGATATTGTGGTTCCGGATGCCTTGATGGATCGCTCTGTGAGAATACGTCGTATTGCCATCAACGATTTGGTGCGCGAGGGAACTGAAGTAGAGAAAGGGGATTATGTGGCCACCTTGGATCCTTCGGAGGTTGAAGAAAACATAAAGAGTACTCAGGAGACACTGGATATGCTTTATGGTAATTTGGAAAATGCAAAAATGGATAGTTCGCTTAATCTGACCGATGCCAGGAATGCTATCCGAAGGAGCAGCGATGATGTGCTGGATGCGGAAATAAAAGTGGAGCAATCGGTTTATGAAAGTAAGGCAGTTCAGCGCCAGGCGACCATTGAATTAGAAATGGCCCGGAGGCAGTTTGAGCAGGAGAAGAGAAACTACCGGCAACAAAAAAGAAAGAATGAGTTAAGCGTGACTCGTATTGAAGATAACATCCGGCAGGAAGAGCGACAAATGGAAACGCTTCAGCAATTGAAACGGGATCTGATTATTAAAGCTCCTTCGCGGGGAGTGGTAGTCTATGCCCGTGAATGGGATGGAGAAAAAAAGAAAGTTGGCGCTATGGTAAGTCGCTGGGATCCGAGAATTGCCATTTTACCGGATTTATCCACCATTTTGTCGGTTACCTATGTAAAGGAAATTGATGTGACTAAAATTCGGGAGAGAATGCCTGTTAAAATAACAATTGATGCCTTTCCGGGAGAGGAATTTGATGGTGTGGTGCGAACAGTCGCTAATATCGGACAGGAGATTGATGGTCAGTTTCTTAACGGATTTAAAGTTGATATAGAGGTTGACCCGAACCGTTTTGATTTGCTGCCGGGAATGACTTCCACCAACCGGTTTATTATTCAGGCCATAGATGACCAGCTAATGGTGCCCCGCGACGTCGTTTTTGTTGAAGAGGATGAACAGGTTGTTTATAAGAAAACTTCTCTTGGTATTATGCGTCAGGCCATAAAGATTGATGGCGAAAATGACCAAATGACCAGAGTGGTTAAGGGATTAAAGGAGGGAGAAAAGTTATTGAAGCATCCACCTGAGTAAATGAGTGATGCAGAAGTTTTAAACAAACCGCAATTCTTTCTTGTTTATTCGACAGAAATTGCGGTTGTTTTTTGAAATATGAGTTTGACATTAAAAATGCTTATTAGACCTGACTCAGGTATAGCGGAGTAAAAGGATTTTTTTAGCCTTACTTCTAATTTTTGTGTTTTTTTTGTCAAAATATTTCAACGTTCCTCCTGAAACCCGTTCATATTGGGCGCTTTATGGTTTGGATGGTTCTGTGATAATCGAGTTACCGTTCTGTCACCGCTCCGCGGTTTTAGTTTTGTCAACAACAGACTAGGAATTAATAACCGCGGAGCGGCGGCAGAATGGTAGAAATAATGTGATAAAAAAGAAAAAAGCTGCGGAGCTGCGACGGATTCGTATAGATTTATTTGATTCTGGCTTGTCCAGGTTAGGTATGTTGAAATTTTACTTTCGAAAGTCCGAAAAAAATGAAGAAATTTTTCTGTAATTAACCGGTCTTGTTTATATTTGCCACCGGATTGATTATGGTTGAAAATAATTTTGGATAAATATATAAACTCTCAAAAGTTAGTTTTTATGAAAGTAACAGTTGTTGGCGCCGGAAATGTAGGCGCAACGTGTGCCGATGTGTTGGCCTATCGCGAGATAGCCAATGAGGTTATTCTGGTTGATATTAAAGAAGGTGTTGCCGAGGGTAAAGCTCTCGATATCTGGCAAAAAGCGCCTATTAATTTGTATGACACCCGTACTATCGGTGTAACCAACGATTACAATAAAACCGCCGGTTCGGATGTGGTTGTTATCACTTCCGGTCTGCCTCGAAAGCCGGGAATGACTCGTGACGACCTTATTGAAACCAATGCCGGTATTGTTAAGTCTGTTACTGAGCAAGTTATTAAGCATTCGCCCGAGGCCATTATTGTAATTGTATCCAATCCTCTAGATGTAATGACCTATCAGGCACATATTACATCTAAGTTGCCCCGTACAAAGGTAATTGGTATGGCAGGAATTCTGGACACTGCGCGTTATCGTGCTTTCCTTGCCGAAGAGTTGAATGTATCCCCAAAGGATATTCAGGCTGTTTTGATGGGCGGGCATGGTGACACGATGGTGCCGCTGCCACGTTATACTACTGTTGCGGGTATTCCTGTAACCGAACTTATCAACAAAGACAAACTGGACGCCATTATTGAGCGCACCAAGTTTGGTGGTGGCGAATTGGTGAAATTAATGGGTACTTCAGCGTGGTATGCTCCCGGTTCTGCTGCAGCACAAATGGTAGAAGCTATTGTTCGTGACCAGAAGCGTGTGTTCCCCGTTTGTATTAAACTTGATGGAGAATACGGAATCAATGATTGTTACCTGGGTGTACCTGTTGTTTTGGGTAAAAACGGCGTGGAAAAGGTTATTGAACTCGATCTTAACGAAGGTGAAAAGGCCATGCTGGAAGATAGTCGTCAGCACGTTAAAGAGGTGATGTCTGTTCTTGAGCGACTGAGCTAAGTCAAAATATTTTTCCATTTGCAAGGTCGGGAATCCAAATAGGATTTCCGACCTTCTTTTTGCCCGTTTTCGGACGGTTCGACGTTGATATCGCACAATTGGGCTGTTTTCGAATCAATGACAGAAAGTGTTAATTTACAGCATTACAGCCTGTTGGTGGTTTTGGCTCGTTATATGTTGTAAAAAGAAAAACGGAGGACTTATATTAAGCAAAATACGTAATCACCTTAAAATGAATTTTTCGGTTAGCGATGCTTATATGCCTTAAATGGTTCAACACTTTTTGTTTCATATATTGTTTAAATACTTTTATTTAGCTCAAATCATTAACCGTTTAAAATGTGCTATTATAATGTTCTTTTTTAGTTTCTTGGGTATGTCAGTGAATGGAAACCCCACTGCTGACTACTTATTAAAAACTACTGACTAAATTACTTTTTATGACACGTTACCTGACAATGATCGCAGTTCTTTTGCTTCCGGTTGGAATCGCCGGTTGTTTGTACGATTCTCCCGAATCTTACAGCAATTCTGTTGATCAGATGAGCTTTGAACGCAAAGCAGGGGAGTTTTCTTCTGTAAGGCTGAGAGGAAATTATCTGGTACGCCTGGAGAATGCTGAAGTATCTTCGGTGGAGATAAATGCACATGACGATCTGAAAAAATTAATATTTGTGGAAATTCGCGATGGGGTACTGACTGTGAAAAACGTTGAGGAGAGGACATTAAATAACCGTAATAAGGCTGAATTGGTCATTAAAGCTCCTGAAATTGAATTTATTGAAGTGTTGGAGTCGGCAAAGATCGTGGCCGACCAGCCATTCCGTTTTGATGAGCTTAGAATTGAAAGTGCAGGTGCTTTAAAAATGGATATTGAATTGATAGGTAATCAGTTTACAGGGGTGTTTGCTGGGGCTACAGATTTGAACCTTCGTGGAGAGGTGAAAAAGGTAAAATTCAATATTCCCGGGGCGGGAAAAGTATCTGCTTTTGACCTGAAGACGCAGGAACTGGATCTGTCCATGTCTGGAGCTGCCAAAGCAGAAGTTTATGCAGAAAAACGGCTCAAGGTTGATGTTGCAGGTGCCTGCACTGTTGTGTATAAAGGGAATCCGGATGAGGTTTTTACCAACATTTCTGGCATTGGACGCGTAAATGAGGCTCGTTGATGTAAAGGTTTGAATCCGGAATTCCCGTTTTGGAATTATTTTTACTCTGTATCCTCCTCCTGGGGAGGATTTTCTTTGGTAGCAAAAGGACCTGATTTTATAGGTTCTTTAATTATCAGCCTGCGATAATAAGAAATAATTAAAGTGGTGAGCGGCAAAGCCAGCAACATGCCCAAAAGCCCCATTAACGAACCCCAAACGGAAAGTGACAACAGAATGATAGCAGGATTCATATTGTAAGCTTTTCCCATAATTTTTGGGACCAGAATGGTGTCCTGTATAATTTGAACCACTGCAATGACGATAAAGACAGATAACAAAATTTGCCAGAAACTGTCACCGGTTTCCATGGATTTTAGCAAGGCAAGCAAAATTGCTGGTAAGAAACCAACCATTTGGAGATAGGGTATGATATTTAAAACACCAATAAGCAGCCCTAAAGTAATTCCCATGGGCAGCTCGATGATCCTAAACCCGGTAGCCATTAAAACACCTACCGTCATGGCTATTAAAAACTGGTTGCGGAAATAAATACGCATGGATAATTTTAAATCATCTGCTATTTCACGGGCCAGAGATCGGTATTTTACCGGAATTAATTTGGGCCATGATGATTCCATTTTAGGGTAATCGATAAGGATAAATATTAGATAGAGCAGCACAATAAGGAAACCCAGTGTGCCAAAAAGAATGTTTAGTGAGCCTGAGAAAACCTGAGCGATGGGTTTGGAAATATCTTTGAGCGCTTCGGTAATATCCGAGGTGTTCAGAATTTTTTGAAGGTCCTGACTGGCCAGCATTTCCCGAAGCCATTGGTCTATTTGTGGTGGCAGAATTTCATGATAGGAAGTGTTCTTCAGATATGTTTTTATCAGTTGTGCCATTTTGTGCATCTCGCCAACAAATTGCGGGATTAGCCACCAAAGAATCATTGAAATAATAAGCGTAAGGAATAGCAAGGCAAAAATTACAGAAAGCCCCCGGTGTTTTATGCGCATTTTTTTTTGAATAAAACAGACAAGCGGGTCGATGAGATATGCCAGCAACACTGCAATAAAAAAAGGAACCAGAACGTTACTTAGGTGGCGAACCAATAAAACCATTGCGGTAATTACAAGCCCCGCCATGAGCATTCTTATTACTTTGTCGAATGTATAAGGTTTGCCTGAAAAAAAATTGTTGATGTGTTGCTGGTCGTTGTTGTTTGCGGTCTCCATAAAACGAGGATGAAAAATGAGTTTCAATGTATTGGAATACAGCCTGTTGAAAAGACTGTTAAAAGTGAAAAAATTTGCCATAATTAAGAGGCAAATTGAAACCTAAAAGTAAAACAATCGTAGAATCTCATTGTTAATATATGTAAAAAAAAGTTTGACTTTAATAAAAAAAACTTTGTGTTTTGAGTAATAGTTGCTTATTTTGCAGGATATTCTTGAATGTGATATTTTCAACCCGCTTTTAAGAATTTTTCTTTAGAGTTTGTGTTTATTGCTTATTGTGGAGGTTTTAAAGAATGTTGTAGTTTGATAGTGGTAGTGTTTTGAAAAAAAGTGCATTAAATATCATTTCACGGGCAGTTTTATTATTATCTCTGCTTTCCGTCATCCTTTTTGCAGGATGCGAGCGGGAATATGTCTTCCGTGATGGTAACGAAACGCTTTCTTTTAGTACCGACACTGTTGCTTTTGATACTATTTTTACCTCATTAGGTTCTACAACCCAAAATCTCCGGATCTACAATCCCGTTCAGGAAGATGTACTGATTGAAGCGATTGAATTGGCAGGTGGAGATAATTCCGATTTTTTGGTGAATGTGAACGGAACGGCAGGTAGCATGATATATGATGTTCCGCTGCGGGGGAACGATAGTCTTTTTGTCTTTGTGGAAGTGAATATCAATCCAACCTCCGAGAATGCTCCGTTTGTTGTTACTGATTCTTTGCTCGTTTATACCCAAAGTCGCATTTTTACCATTCAGTTGATGGCTTACGGTCAGAATGTGGTAGCGCTCAGAAAAGAAAACCTTAAGACCACTACTTTTACCAAGGATAAGCCTTATCTTATTTACGACTGGGTGGTGGTTGACAGTGCCGAGATGTTAACAATTGAACCGGGTGCGAAATTGCATTTCCATAAAGATGCATCTTTATTGGTTTTTGGGTCATTACAAGTGAATGGAACCCTGGATGAACCGGTTATCTTTACCAGCGACCGTCTGGATGAGTGGTATGAGGATAAATCCGGACAATGGGGCTATATTCAGCTTATGCCCGGTAGTCGGGAGCATGTTTTTGACAACGCAATCATCCGAAACAGTACAATGGGGCTGGTGGTCGATTCAGTTGGGGTGAAACCTGACGATCCTCCGGTGTATCTGCACAATGTTACCATTGAGCATATTTCTTCTCAGGGGCTTATTGCCCAAAATTCGCGGATTGAGGCTTCAAATTCTGTTTTTGGAAATTGTGGAAGCGCTTCAGTTGCGTTGACGCTTGGAGGAGAGTATAACTTCTATCATTGCACCATTGCTAATTACTTTAGTTTTAATTATCGCAGTACCCCTGCCTTAATTATCTCCAATTATTTTGTTGATGCAAATGATATGGAACAATATTTTTCACTTGATGCAGCCAATTTTTATAATTGCATCATCTCGGGCCGGAACAGAAATGAAGTGGAGTTCGATTTCCAATCGGAAGATGACACGAAACTGGATGAGATGATTAATGTTAAATTTGATCATTCTATAGTGAAAATTGAAGAGGCTCAACAAAATTTCTATTCCGGATTTTTTGATGAGGGCGTGCTGTTTAATGAGTCCCCCGGGTTTATTGACGTTGCTAAATACGATTACCAACTCGACTCTCTTTCTGTTGCCAGGGACGCCGGCGATGTAAATATTGCTAAACAATTTCCTGAAGACGCTCTGGGCGAGAGCAGACTGGATGATAAAGCACCGGATATGGGTGCTTTTGAGCGCATAGACGAGCTTTAGTTAACTCCATGGCTCCCCTTTTCTCTTAATCCTTTATTTTCCTTCCCATGCATTCTTTTGTTTTTTTTCGGTGTTTTTTATTTTTGTTCCTTTTTCTTTTTGAATTTACTTCTCTTTTTGGTCAGAATGTTGTTTCTGAACCAGCAGGAATTCTTTTCTACAATGTGGAAAATTTTTTTAATCCTGAACATAATGAAGGAAAAGATGATCTGGAATTTACGCCAGATGGTGAGCGTGGCTGGAACCGATATCGACAAATTACGAAAGAAAACAATATTTGTCGGGTGATTCTTTTTGCAGGAAGATGGAATCCTCCTGCGTTGGTGGGGTTATGTGAAGTGGAAGATCAGGAGGTGTTGAAGAGTCTGATATTCAATACGGGATTGCACAATCTTGGTTATTCGGTGGAGCATTTTGAGTCGCCCGACCGCCGTGGTGTGGATGTGGCTTTATTATACAGAACCAGTCGTTTCAGTGTTTTGAAATCAACTCCCCGGCAGGTGTATTTAGGTCCGGAGAGTCGCCCCACGCGCGATATCCTTCATGTAAAAGGCATCCTGGATGGCAGAGATACCTTGCACGTGGTGGTTAATCACTGGCCTTCAAGATGGGGCGGTGAAATGGTAACCAGACAAAAACGGATGATGGCATCCAATGTATTGCGAAATCTTTGTGATTCTATATTGCAAAGCAACCCCAGTGCGGCGATTGTCGCTTTGGGTGATTTTAACGACGAACCGGAAGATGAAAGTATCAGAAATTTAAGGGGCTGTTTGTTTAATCTTGCTGAAAATTTCGATGGCGACACCCCCGGAACCCTCAAATACAGACATGAATGGAACTGTTTCGATCAGATCCTTGTTTCGAGTGCATTATTGCCCGAAGGGGGAGCCCAAAAATTGGTGTTGGGCAATAAAAAAATGAAAATTATCAGCGCCCCATTCTTATTGGAAGAGGATCCACAATTTCCCGGTAAAAGATTGAAAAGAACCTATCGGGGGTATGAATACTTTGGGGGATTCAGCGACCACTTACCTGTTTATGTGGAGTTGGTCAGGGGCGCTTCACTCTGATGCCATCCTGCTCAATCAAAATTTTTCCCTGTTTGTATAAGGAACCAACTGCTTTCTTGAATGCTTTTTTGCTCATCTGAAGTAATCCCTTTATTTCATCGGGTGAAGAGTTGTCTGTTAGGGGTAAAAATCCATCGCTAAGTTCCATGTTTTTCCATAACAACTCCACATTGTCTGTGATGGCCCCTGTACCAACCGGGGTCAGAGACAGGTCGATTTTTTCGTCTTCCCGGATTCGGATGATGTACCCCGGCATTTGTTGACCCGTTTCAGGGCTTTGGTCGGTTTGATTTTTATAAATCAATCCTGAATGGGTTTGGTTAATAATGGCTTTGTAGCCTAAATCGGTGACTCCTGCAATGATTAGGTCAACTTTTTCGCCGGGCTGATATTGGGGCGAAACATTATCCAAAAATTTTTCAATCTTGGCTGATGCTACAATCCTATTGGTTTCATCATCCAGATATACGTAAACCAGATAATTGTTTCCTTCGGCCATTTTTAATTTTTGTTCCCTGAACGGGACCAGCAGGTCTTTAGGAAGTCCCCAGTCCAGGAAAGCCCCTACGTTTGTAACGTCGTTGACTTGCAGATAAGCAAATTGGCCGACTGTAACAAGAGGGTGATCGGTGATGGCAACCAATCGATCTTCCGAATCAAGGTATATAAAAACTTCTATTTCCTGACCGGGTTTCAGTTCGGGTGTGACATAGCGGTTGGGTAAAAGAATGTTTCCAAGATTTCCTCCGTCAAGAAAGGCTCCGAACTGTGACATTTCAGCAACCTGAAGTTTATTGTATTGACCAATCTGAATCATGTGTAGGAATATCGATTTTAATTATTTCTTTGCGCGTCAAAATAGAGAGCGGCGGCTCCCAGAACTTCAATGTTAGGGTTTGAACTGACTTCAATTTTCAGGTTTTCCACCGATTTTTCGAAAGGAAAACTATTCAGGGTTTTCCAGAGTGATTCTTCAAAGTAGGGAAAGAAAGAAGCAATCGGGCCACCAATAACAATCAGTTCAGGATCCACCGAAAACATGACGGCCATGATGAAGTTGGCAAAATCAAAACCGAATTGTTCCAGTATGGCCAGGGCAATTTTGTCTTGTTTTCCGGCTCTGGAAAGGAGCGTTTTTGGTTTAATGCCGTATTTAATTTCAAAATAGCCGGTGGTGCAATAGTATTCGAAGTTTCGGTCTTTGTAAGGGATGTATCCAAATTCTCCTGCGCCACAATTGGAACCACTGTAAAGTCCGTTGTTTATTATGATTCCGGCTCCTAAGCCGATTCCTGCAACAATTCCGGCCATGTTGCGGTATTTGGTTCCTTTTCCATAATATTTTTCACCAATGGCCAGACAGTTGGCATCGTTGTTTACATAAACTCCGGTTTTGAAATGTTTTCTCAAAAGTTCACCCAGGTGCACGGTGCGCCAGGAAGGAATATGCTCCACGTTGTAAACAATGCCTTTGTTTACATCCACCAGGCTGGGAACGCCAATTCCAATTCCGGCGATGTCGGGAGTAAACAGTTGGGAAATGGCATCAATAAGTTGATTTAAAACAATTTCTTCACTTGAGGTATTGTCAATCTCAACTTCCAGATATTGCTCCACTTTGTCGTTGGAAATTCTCCCGGCCTTGAGGTCTTTTCCGCCTAAAAAAACGCCTATCACCGGTTGGTTCGGACGGGTTAAGTCTCTTATCATGGCCTTTTAAATTATGGTGTTTTACTTCTGCTTTTCGTAATAGAGTGCCGCGGCTCCCAATATGGCGATATTGGTAGTTTGGGAGTGGATTATGCTCAGGTTTTTTATGCTCCTGGCATAAGGAAATGTGGCCAGTTCCTCTTTTAGCGCCGGTTCAAAAAAACGATAAGAATCGGAAACTGATCCTCCCAAAATGATGGCTGCCGGATCCACTGCAAAGATAATGGTTTTGATGGCATTACCCAGGTGTTGTCCAAATTTGCTGAAGAGCTCCAGCGCCTGAGTGTTCTTTTGCAGGGCAAGATCCGCGGCTTCTTCTCCGCTTAAGCCAGCCTGTTGCCTGAAAAAGCGTCCACTGCAATAATGTTCATAATTGTGTTCGAGATAGGGAATCATTCCAAATTCACCGGCGCCACAGTTTTGGTCTGGAATTAGGTGTCCGTTTTTAATTATACCGGCTCCCAGTCCGGTTCCGATTATGAGTCCCGTGAAATCATCGAATTCTCTGCCTGAGCCGAAGTATCGTTCCCCAACGGCAAAACAATTTGCATCATTGTTGACGTAAACAGGAACCTTAAACTCGTCGAACAACTTTTGGGCCAACGGAACTTCTTTCCATGATGGTATGTTCTGAATGTCAAAAACCATCCCTGTTTTATAATCTACAATTCCCGGGACCCCTATCCCGATGCCTGATACTTCGTTGTTCCAGACTTCTTTGATGGTTTTTCGGAGTTCATGGTAAACAATGTTTGGATCTTCAGTAACGGGAACAGTATTTTTTGCTATCTGCTCAATAGTGATATGTTTTACCCGGCCTGTCCTCATATTTGTGCCTCCCAGGTCAACTCCTATAATTGTCTTATGCATTGTTTTGAGATTACAAAAAATTAGTTCTGGAAGCCGGGAAATCTCACGAATAAGATTTCCCGGTTTTCCATCTAATCCCGGATGTTTATTGTGTTCAGATTTTTTATTTCTATGGTAATTTCCCGCGTCAATCTGCTATTCTTGTTAACGCTGCCCGTGATGGTTCTTTCTTCGCCAGGAAGCAGGGTAACATAGTTGTCTTCCCAGAATACCGGCAGGATGACGTCTCCTGAGTTGTCAATTGCCAATAACTCATTGAAGAAAGCCAGTTTTTTTCCTTCGTTTTTAAGGGTGCAATAAAAATATATCTTCCCCTCTTTTATCTCTTTGTCAACCGACAGGGTCAAATCCTGAGGCTCAAGCTGGTTGATTTCTGAGAAATCGGCAAATTCCACGGTTGGTGTAAAAATCCATGTGGTTGCCGGGAAATCCGGAACATCCTGTTTGGTTGATAGCCAGTAAAAGTTATTGGCAAGCTCTTTCCCTGCCTCATCCTTGATTCTTAGGTCAAGGAACCAGGTATTGGATAGGTTTTTTATTTCAGGTAAATCAAAAATCTTTTTCGCTTGATTGGCCGATATGGAAAAGGGGTGGTCTTCCGAAAATAGTATTTCTGAGTTGGATGAGAAGATCCTGATGCTAAGCGTTAATCCCCCGTATCCATGAAGATAATCGTTGTTCACATAAATGTTTTGGTCTTTGTAGTTGTAAATGGGCGTCAATGGTGCACAGGCTTTTTGGGTTCCATAAAATGCACCATTTGGGCGCAGGTAATAATCGTAGAGCTGCCAGTACATTTCGGGCCAAGCAGAGTTCAGCATCCATTGAATGACTCCGGTAGCCTTGTATTTATTTACTGCAAAGGCTTCAAACATTCCCCGAATGGCTTCATAGTTTGACATCTGGTTTTTAAAAGCAAACTCATCCAGAGAGGTGCTTTTCCCGTAGCGTGCATTGAAAGCCTTCAGATACCGGTCGATGGTTCCAAATTCATTTCTCCCAAAATGATAGTGCCAGAGGGAGTCTATCGGCCACCAGTTTTTTTCGGGAATCATTCTTTTGATGCTTTCAATCGGAGGTATCTGTGGGCCGGGCCCTGTTTCTGTGTTGAATCCGTAAGCACCGCCATACAAGGTATCGGTGTACCAGTAAACGGGAGGCACCCAGTCATACGGCCCCAGCATTTTTACTCCTGAAGGGCCGCTTATTTCACTGGTGTTTTGATGTCCGCCAACTTCTACACCACGACAGGTAGTCACGATAGGTGCTCCGGGTGCAACTTCCGCCATGTGCCGGTTGAGCATTTCTTCTAAATCGGGGTGAGGCAGTTTGTCACTGCCATAGGTCCACAGCAGCATGCTTGGGTGACTGCGGGCTCTTAAAACCTGCTGCCGGTAGGCCTCAGATTCTCTTTCGTACTCTTCCGGATAAATGGACATGTATGTTCCTTCCTGACGTCCGCAATAACCTTCCCATTCCCATTGGCAACTCCACCCTATCATGAGCATAATGCCCTGCTCGTCGCAATAATCATAAAGTGTGTTGTTGTTACCCCAGAAGCCTTCCAGGCGAATGGTGTTTAAATTCATATTCTTTACATAGTCAATCTGTGCCTTCACCTTTTTATCACTGTCGGCCAGAAGCAAATCATCGACCCAGCCGCCGCCTTTGACCAGAAATTTCTTTCCGTTTATTTTAAAACCTCTGTGTCCTTCGTCTGTGAAATAGTCTTCCACCTGTCGGATGCCGAACCGGGTTTGGGAAATATCAGAAATGTGGTTATTGGTGGTACTTGTAATTTTTACCTGATGTAAAGGTTGATCTCCCAGGTTGTTGGGCCACCAAAGTTGTGGTTTGGTAATTTGGAGCTCCGGAAATTCTTCGCTTTCGAAAAACACCTCTTTTTCTTCACCCGGATTGAGTTGGATGGATTTTGAAATTGAGTTATTCAAAAGTTCTGCTTTGAGAACAGCTTTTTGCGTGGTGTTTGTTAGGTTTTTTGTAAAAACAGAAACAGTGAGTGTTGCTTCTTCCAGAGTTTGGGTGTTCACTGATGAGCGAACATGGGGATGGCTCAATGCTATGCTTCCGGTGGTTTTTAGCCTTACCCCCCGCCAGAGACCCATGTTTCCATCAGGTGCATCCGGATTCCAATCAACAAATCCGAGGGTGAGATCGCCCTTCTGCGGTGGGAAAATTTTTATGGCAATGATATTTTTTCCTTCGGTGAGAAAGGGGGTGACATCGAATTGATACACACCAAAAGCCCCTTCCATCTGCCCGGGTTTGGTAATTTTACGGCCGTTTATCCAAAGGTCGGCTTTGTAATTGATGCCTTCAAAGATAAGATGGTAGTTGAGACCGGCATCAGGTTCTTCTATGGCGAGTTCTTTGCGGTACCACCATGGTTGTGTAAAGGGGGCTTTATCGATTTCTTTGAGGCCCATATTGAAATAAAGATCTTCAAAATGACCGTTTTGGCGAAGTCCGGAAAGAACTGTTGCCGGGAGTTTTATATTCTCAGCGTTGGAAGGAGTGAACATGGTGGTCGATATGGTGCTGTCTTTAACACCCACGGTGCTGTCTGCAAAAAGTTCCCATTCTTCGTTAATGTATGAGTCCTGAACCATTGATTCCGACTCGGTAGTTGTGCAGGACGTCAAATTCAGAATTGAAATTCCTGCCAGGGCAAAAAGCCTGAACGTAAATTTTCTCATAGAGGGTGTTATGTTAATTTGCCTCAATTTGCATTGCTTTATGTCTTGAACAATAATGATTAGTCTAATACAAACATCATTAAATTAAAAATAATATGCAAGCGATTGCATGAAATTAATGTTTAAATCGAAAAGAATTTCTAAAACGTATATGAAATCTTGATTATTAAACGTCGCAAACAATGCTTCGTTAAAGTTTGCAATTCCTTAAATGCACGTTTTAAAGGTAATTTATTCAATTTCTAAGTATGATACAATGCCGGATAGAAGGAGATTTTTTTTGATCTCCGGGGGCTTCCCCTGTCTTTATAAGTTAGGCTTTCAGCCTGTTTTTTTAGTTGGGGCAATGATGTCGCAGAGGTTTGTTAACTATTCCTGAAAGAGCTGTTTCTGATGATTAATTGAAAAGGTTTGATGGTGGTGTTGGCGTTTTGTGCTCCGTTTTGAATTTCATTCAATAGAAATTCCAAAGTAGTTTTTCCTATTTCGGTCCCGGGGAGTTCGATGGAGGTGATCTGAGGTTCTACATAACAAAGGGCTGGTTCGCTGGTCAACGATATTAATGCCAAATCATCGGGTATGGAAAGATTTTGCTCTCTGGCAAATTTAGAAACCAGAAGCGCTGCTGTGCTGCTGGCTGTGATGATGGCATCGGGTTTTGTTTTGAGTGAGAACCATATTTGCATGGCCTCCGAAATGTCTTCCTCGGTGAGATCGGACGAGAGATGAAACTGGGGAATCAGCGGAAGTTTTTCTTTCTTTAATGTTTCCCTGAAGGCTTTTGAATGCTCTGTGTATATGTTACAGGTTGTGGGACCTCCCAGGTGTGCAATGCTTTTGTAACCGGAACGGGCAAGGTGAGTCACGCTTTGCTGCATTGCATTGTAGTTGTCGATGGTGACTTTTTTGCAGGGAAAGTCGAAACTAACGCGGTCGAACAAAACTAAAGGGATATTATTTTTTATTAGTTTGAAAAGATGTTCTGTACTTTGAGTGTCGGCAGATAAACATGCAATTATTCCATCTACCCTGGTGGCACTCATTGTGCGCATGATTTCTGTTTCTCTTGCAAAAGAGTCTCTTGTTTGGGCGATTAGGATGCGATATCCTTTGTTGAAAGCAAGCTCTTCAATACCATTGACCACCTGGCTGTAAAAATAGTTGTTGAGATAAGGAATAACGACTCCAATGGTGTTGGTCTGACTGCGTGACAGACTTGCCGCAACCATATTCAGGTTATATCCAAGTTCCTCGGCCTTCTCGACAATTTTTCTCTTTGTGGCATTGCTGATTTTATTGCTGTTGTTTAACGCACGGGAAACGGTGGATGGTGCCACCTTTAATTCGCGGGCAATGTCGTTGATGGTAATGGAGGATTTGGCCATTGGGTTTGTTTTCTGATTAGCAGTTACAAAAATAACAAAACATCCGGGTTTTTGTGCGGGGCAAAGTTCCGGAAAAGGTTTCTTTTCCTTTTGGTTACCTTCCCCAAATCTGCAATTTCAAGTTTAAACCTGACCACTTAGCCTGCTTTATTCATGAATTATCGTTATGAGATGTTCAAATATCAAGAAATACAATCAACCGCAGAGAAAATGGATGTAGGAAATAATTAATTATTTTTAAATCCATTTTATTGAGGAGGTTGTATTTTGCAGATAGTTGGGCATCGGAATAGATTATTTGTGAATAATGCAGGTTAGTTGTTTTGAGAGGTGTTAATATTGTTGAAATTGGAAAATCTCCCAATTAAAGTGGTAACTTTGTAGATTGGATAAAAAAAATTTGCATTATGTCAGCTGCAATTGAACGTCCCAGGAAGGTGACAACACACGTTTTAAGTGAAATGAAAATGAAAGGTGAGAAAATATCTATGCTCACCTCTTATGATTATTCCATGGCCAGCATTGTTGATCAGGCCGGTATTGATGTGGTTCTGGTGGGAGACTCCGCTTCCAATGTTATGGCAGGTTGGGAAACCACTTTGCCCATCACCTTGGATCAGATGATTTACCACGGGGCCTCTGTTGTGCGGGCTGTCAAAACAGCTCTGGTGGTGGTGGACCTGCCTTTTGGCTCTTATCAGGGCAATAGTCGCGAGGCCCTTCATTCATCCATTCGCATTATGAAAGAAACCGCAGCTGATGCCATTAAGCTTGAAGGCGGCCTGGAAATTGCAGAGTCGGTAAAGCGGATCTTTTCCGCCGGAATTCCTGTGATGGGGCATTTGGGACTTACCCCTCAATCTATTCACAAATTTGGAACTTACACGGTTCGTGCCCGCCAGGAAGAAGAAGCAAAGAAGCTTATTGAAGACGCCCATTTTCTTGAAGAGGCCGGGTGCTTTGGTTTGGTATTGGAAAAGATTCCTGCAAAACTGGCTACTCAGGTGGCGTCAGAACTGAAAATACCAGTTATTGGTATTGGTGCCGGCAACGGAGTAGATGGGCAAGTGTTGGTAATTCATGATATGCTTGGAATTAATCAATCTTTTTCTCCACGGTTTTTGCGTCGCTACCATAACCTTTTTGCCGAGATATCGGGGGCCGTCGGAAATTATATTGAGGATGTTAAGTCAGGCGATTTCCCCAACGAACGGGAGCAATATTAAGTTTGGATCTAAGTTAAAGCCATTCGATCGAAACAATTCTGTTAATAACGCAGCATAGAGGTTTGATGATGATTTTCATCCCGAAACTTCTGGATTGATGTTTTAACATTTAATGCAAGCAGCTATCTCCCAATTATTATTGACTAAAAAAGAAAATTTGCACCATGGATTTAGAAGTACTTTACGAAGACAATCACCTGATTGCTATAAATAAAACCGGCTCTGACCTTGTTCAGGGAGATGAAACAGGAGATGAACCTCTTAGTGAGAAAGTGAAAGCCTATCTGAAAAAGAAGTACAATAAACCGGG
>NZ_JADQBH010000056.1 GCF_016278715.1 Marinilabilia sp.
GATATTGGTTTGTTGCTGGCATTAATTGTGATGTTGGTGTACATTGTAATGGCATCTCAGTTCGAGTCTATGTCCAAACCTTTTATCATTATGATGTCTGTTCCTTTTGCCATCTCAGGTGTGGTGCTGGCACTGTTTGTGACCGGTGTATCGCTTGATATGATTGGAGCACTCGGAGTGGTTATGCTTGTAGGGATTGTGGTGAAAAATGGTATTGTCCTGGTGGATTATATCAATCTGATGCGTGACCGTGGGTATGAACTGAATGAGGCAATTGCCTTGTCGGGGGCATCCCGTTTGCGTCCTGTATTGATGACAGCCCTTACCACCATCCTGGGTATGTTACCTATGGCAATGAGTACCGGCACCGGGTCGGAAGCATGGCGGCCCATGGGAATCGTGGTGATTGGCGGTTTGCTCGTCTCTACTATTGTTACCCTGATTGTGGTTCCGTTGCTTTATGGCATCATGTCGAAGCATGGTGAACGCGACAAAGAAGAGAAGACCAGAAAAGAGTTTAGGTTTCTGCAGATTGCAGATGATGAGTAGATTATAGGTTGGAATAGTTATAAATTTTAAAGATATGAAAGCAGTATTCATTGTATTTAACCAGGCTAACACCGAACGTGTTGAGTATATGCTTGACCAATTGAAGATTCGTGGTTTCACTTTTTGGGAACAGGTGCAGGGACAAGGTTCCGAAACCGGAGAGCCACGCCGGGGAACACATACCTGGCCCGAAATGAACTCGGCCATTATCACAATGGTTGATGATGACAAAGTGGATGTGTTGCTCAAAACCGTTCATAAGCTGGATCTGCGTAACAAGGCCATTGGTGTACGGGCATTTGTCTGGGATATCACACAGTCGTATTAAAACTTTGTTTTATGCCAGTAAATCGATTCAGTAGGAATCCGAAATTGCTGACTGCTTAACTTGATTTTGATTAGACGCAAAATTGTTAATCGTTGTTTTGTTTTTGGCGAGGGCTCTTCTTTTTGAGGGGGCCCTCGCCTTTTTGTGTCTGGCTTTTTGGTGAAGGAGGTAAAATCCTCAAAAGATTTTATATATTTGATTACTGTGTTCTGTCTGTGGTAACTATATTCAAAAATGAACTGTGGAATCCCCGGATAAGGGAAATTTTTCAAATGATAACCCATCCAACTAATCTATAATCCAGCCTTTATATGAACAATCGGACAACCTGCTTTTCTTTGAATCTGCAAAAAATTCCAATACTTTTTCTTTCTCTCATTTTTTCTGTTGGTGTGTCGGCTCAGGAACTCATTGAAAGTCGGCAGACAAGTTTTCATACCTATATCTATAAAATTAACGACAGGGAAGCCAAAACGATTTACAAAAAGGGCATCTGGAAAGTGGATTCAACATTTTTTCATACGCTGGTGGATTCCTTTCCCACCGATAGTCAGTATTGTGGACAGCTACCTCCGGGGCATTATTTGAAGACTTATGCCGAAAAAAATCAACAAAAATTTTCCATCACAACAGTTCAGGATTTTGATGTTTTTATTCTGAATAACAATACTGATTTGTGCGTTCAGGTGTATGATTTGCAGGGTAATATTGTTGAGGATGCCGGGGTGAGGGTTCGTTGGAAGATGCTGCGGTTTGATGAAAAAACAAAAGCCTTTGTGGATAAAAAATCGAATCAAAAGGGCTTGCTGGAGGTAACGCACAATGGGGTTACTGCTTTCTATGATCTCTCCCGGCAGTACAATAACTCTTATATAAAACGGAGTGCGCGAAAAGTTGTTTATGGTACGCCTCTGAGGCATGTTTGGATGCCGGTGGAATACGTGATCTCACTTCCCATTGACGGCGTAAAATCGATAGTTGATGGGTGGCCGCAGGGTACAATCTACCGGACCAAAAATATATTCAGGCAGTCGTATAACAAAATAATTAGTTGGATTGATGGTTCTTCGGTTACCGGCAGAAATTACAAATTCCGAAATAAACATACTGGTTATCTTGTGTTTAATAAACCCAAATATCTACCTGGCGATACTGTGAAGTTTAAGGCCTTTTTGGTTAAAAAGAAAGGAAAGCCGGTTGACAGGGATGTTCGGGTGATTTTGCAAAACAGGGGTAAGAAAATACATCTGGAAAATCTGAGTCCTTATCATGAGGGAGGTTATAAATTCCAATTTCTCTTACACGATTCTCTTCAACTACAACTCGACAAAGATTATATCATTACGCTGGCGCTGAATGAACGGAAAGAATTCATCAGCGGTTCTTTTCACTATGAGGATTACGAATTGACCAGCAATCAACTCTCCCTCAGACTGGATGCAAAGGAGCACTTCAGAGATAAAGAGGTAAAGCTTTTTGCAAAAGGAACGGATGAAAACGAACTGAATTTGATGGATGCCCGAATGGAAATTTTGGTTTCGCCCAAATCAATAAACAGGTTTTTGGAACAGCACTCTTTTGTGCCCGATACTTTAATGTTTCTTCAAAAGAAACTGAATCCTACAGGTGAAACGGAAGTGGTTTTGTCGGATGAGACTTTTCCAAAAGTCAACTTTGATTATACCGTAAACGTCAGGATGCTGACTTCTGATAACGAGGTGGTTTCTGAAACCAAAGAGGTTTCCTATTTCTACAAATCAGAGAAGTTTGACATTGATGTTCAAACAGATTCCATCTTCATTGAGTATTTGGAAAACGGACTCCGGGAAAGCAAAAAGGTAAAGATTTTCTCTGAAGATAACTTTGGAAACAGAACTCCTGTCTACGACGGAACAGTGCCATGTAATATAGAGCTGAACCCCTATTTTTATTCCTACACCATTGAGACCGACAGCCTTTCCCAGTCTGTTGATGTCTCGGATGAACCCTCTTTGCTTCAGTGTTTTTCGGAAAGAACAAGCGATTCGCTAAAAATAGTGGTTAATAATCCGCGCAGGATTCCTTTTCTGTATCACATTTACAAAAAGAACAACCGTCAATCCTATGGTTATGCCGATTCATTGAACATTCAAAAAAAGACAGGTACACATCAAAGTTATTTTGTGTCTTTGCGTTACTTATGGGGTGGGGAAGTCCGTGAGGAAAACTACAAGATTCCTTTGTTGAATAAAAAGCTGAACATCGATGTTACTCAGCCCCGAATCGTCTATCCGGGGCAAAAGTCAAAGATTGATATTCTGGTTACGGATATTGACGGAAATCCGGTTGAGGGTGTTGATTTAACGGCTTATTCGCTTACCGGCAAGTTTGATTATTCTGCTCCTCAATTGCCTTACCTTGGAAAACAGAGTAAGGGTAAGACCATCATCAATAACTTTAGTTTCAACGATTTTAACCTCAATAATCATCGCGGACTGCAGTTGGATTATGATTCATGGAAAATACTGGCTGGACTGGATTCTGTTGAATATTACAGGTTTATATACCCGGAGAATGAGATTTACCGGTTTGAGTACGAAACCGGAGATTCCCAAACTCAATTTGCTCCTTTTGTGGTGGACAAGGGCGCTTTTTTACCGGTTCACGTGATTTATGTGGACAGCAAGCCTGTTTTCTTCAGTTGGTCTACACCCTCGCAACCTTATTCATTTAGGGTTGACAGTGGGTTTCATCAGATTAAACTCAGAACTACCGACCGGGAGATAGTTCTGGACAGCATTCGGTTTGAACCGGGGAAAAAACTGATTTTTAGCCTGGATGTAGATTTGGAAAGTAAAGATGTTTCCACGCGAACAGTGAAACCGGAGCTGAGCGACTATGAGAAACGACTTCTTTACAAATATATCCTTCCTTACAGAAATAATTTTGGCGACCGCTTTGCAACAGTTGAACAAGGCAGTGAAATCCGGCTTTTAAATACACAAAACAGGAATCAACGTCGCAATTTTGCTGGTCCCCTGGTGGGAAATTTGACTTTTCAGCTGATTGATGATTTTTCAACCACTTTCAGCCATGAACCTTTTTTCGAGTATGAGTTTCTGCCGTCGGTGCTTAAAATGCGGAGTGTTGAGGCAAAAAGTTATCCTTCAGATTTAAAATCTTACAGCTCATTCTCAGGCCTGAGCGATGTTGTAATTACCAAAGAGACGGTGAGAAAACAGTGGAAAGATTATCTCAATGCCAAAAGATACCAACGTGCGCGGTATCGATATCCAAATTCCACCAGTAGTGGTGCCGGCAGATTAATGATAGACTTTTCCGATACGGATGAATCTTCACAAGATGTTCCATTGAACGTGTTGGTGTTCCGGTATGACAATCCCGACTTTTTGCGGGTCTATCCAGGCAATACATCCCATATCCATGAATTACAGAAGGGACATCACAAATTACTGTTCTTTTATCAGGGTGCCAGATACCATATTGAAGATTCGGTTTATATCCGGCCCAACGGTTTGAATTATTATGAATTTGAGCAGCCAACTGCTTTTCAGAAAGACACTTTCAGTATTTACGTAAGTAATCTTATCGAAGAGACTTTGTTTAAACCAAGACCTTCTTATTACAATGAAGAGCAGGAGTTACAACAAATTTTCTCCAGTTATCAGCAACAGTTTAAATATACCGGGGTGGGAGATGTGGTTGAAGGTTACGTTAGTGATGAGTTCTCAGGGGAGCCTATACCCGGCGTAAATGTCCTGATAAAAGGAACCACTTTCGGTACCGTAACCAATATTGATGGGTTTTATTCTATAAAAGTTCCTCCCGGAAATAATGTGTTGAATTTTTCATTTATCGGTTACGTTTCACAGGATAAGCAGATTAGGCACAACGGAGCGCTTAATGTGACCCTTGCCGAGGCTGCTATGAATCTTGATGAGGTGGTGGTAGTGGGTTATGGCGTGCAGAAAAAATCAATGCTTACAAGTGCAGTTTCTACTGTTACTTCCAATAATCTTTCAGGCAGCATCCTGGAGACAAGTGGAAATATTACCCGGAATCTGCAAGGTAGGGTAGCCGGGCTTTCTTTTGATTCCAATGACCGGTTTAACATTACGATACGGGGCGTTTCTTCGCCGGTTTCATTCGACAAAAAGCCATTGTTCATAATAAATGGAAATGTATATGTCGGTGATATTTCTGAGTTAGACCCTTCCGTGATTCAGAATATGGAAGTTTTAAAGGGGGAAAGCGCTACGGCTATCTATGGTGCCAGAGCGGCCAATGGTGTGGTGATTATTGAAACCACTCCGGGTGGTTTCAGGTCTACCGTTGCTGAAAAAGGGGCTGATTATGATGATTCTTTTCTCCAGGCCGCAAGCCAGGCCAGTTCCATACGTAACAATTTCTCAGATTATGCTTTCTGGCAACCGGATTTAATTACTGATGGAGCGGGTAAAGTTAGTTTTGAGGTAGAATTCCCCGATGATGTTACCAGTTGGGAAACTTTCTATCTTGCCATGAACGAGCAAAAACAGGCTGGGCAAACCAAGGGGCTTATTAAATCTTACAAGCCCCTCATGGCTCAACTTGCGATTCCCCGGTTTCTTGTGCAAAACGATACTTCTTTAGTGATTGGTAAAGCCCTTAATTATTCTCCCGATTCGGTTGAGGTGAAGACTAATTTTGAAGTCGATGGAGTAGAAAAGGAGAGTAACTTAAGGTTTTTTAGTCACTCTTTGATTGATACCTTTTCCATTGTTGCTGATGGGGATTCGATGGAAGTAAAATATTTTCTCGAAACCCCGGATGGTTACTTTGATGGGGAGAAAAGAGACATTCCGGTATTTCCTGTTGGACTGGAAGAGGCAAAAGGCAACTTTTATGTGCTCGACAAAGACACTTCCCTGTCTTTGGAATTTGACACCGCATTAGGAGAGGTTTCTCTTTATGCGCGTGCCGATATGCTGGATGTTCTGGAGGATGAAATCAGCCATTTAATACAATACAAGTATTCATGTAATGAGCAATTGGCTTCAAAACTGAAAGCTTTAATTGCTGAAAAGAATATTTCGTATCATAAAGGGGAGAAATTCAGGAATGATAATGAGATAGATAAACTTATCAGATTGCTAAAGAAGAATCAAAAATCAAATGGACTTTGGGGGTGGTGGAAAAATTCGGAGGAACGGTTGTGGATAAGTCTGCATGTCCTTGAAGCACTCTCTCATGCAGAGCAATTGGGCCACAAAGTAACCATTCATAAAGAACAAATTTCTGAGTTGCTGATATGGGAATTGGAAGATTCGCGTGAGGTGGATGAGAGGATTAGAATTCTTAAGATTCTTTCTCTTTTGGAATCAAAGATCAATTATCAGGGCTATATTGCCAACCTGGAGAAAAAAAATAATCTCAAATTGAACCAACTTCTCCATATTCTTGATTTAAAGCAGCGTTGTGGATTAGATTTCGAACCGGATACTCTTGAGACCTATCAGGAAACCACTCTTTTTGGCAACGTTTTTTATTCTGACAAAGGGGGACGCATCAGTCTTTTAAATAACGAAGTTCAGAATACTTTGTTGGCCTATAAAATATTTAAAGCTGCCCCGGCCGGTAATGAAGAGTTATTGGGCAGGATGCGCAATTATTTTCTGGAAAACCGACAGAATGGTTATTGGAGAAATACTTATGAGTCAGCCCAAATTGTTGAAACCATTTTGCCCGATTTGCTCGGGGAAAAATCAAAAGTGAGCAAGCCGGAGCTGCAATTAACAGGTAATGTCACCAAAACGGTTACCGAATTCCCTTTTGAGTTGCAGTTACACCCATCACAGCAGGTGGAAGTCACTAAAACAGGAGACTTTCCGGTTTACCTGACTTCTTTTCAACGATTTTGGAACAGTAAGCCCATTTTAAAAAAGAATGATTTTGAAATTACCACCAGATTTGACAATGGACCTTCTGTTAACCTGGAATCCGGGCAGGAAACCAAACTCATAGCCCGGGTAACGGTCAATAAGGATGCTGAATATGTGATGATTAATATTCCGGTGCCGGGGGGATGTTCCTATGGCAATAAAACAAATAACCGGAGAATAGAATCGCACCGTGAATATTTTAGAAACGAAACAACCATTTTTTGCGATTATCTGCCCAAAGGAGAATATACTTTTGAGATTGAACTGATTGCCAGGTATGGCGGTACCTTTACAGTCAATCCTGCCAAAGTGGAATTGATGTATTTCCCCACATTTAGCGCAAATAACGAAATAAAAATAATCAGGATAAAATGAAAAACATTTTAATCATTAACGGTCATCCCGACAAAAATAGTTTGTGTTGCAGTCTTGCTGAGACTTACAAGGAGGGATGCAAATCCAATGGCGCGAATTGTACCCTGGTAAATCTTGCTGATCTCCATTTTGATCCGATTCTGCATCATGGCTACAAACAAAGAACTGAGCTGGAACCGGATTTGGTTAAAATGCAGGAAGCTATTTTGAAAGCGGATCATCTGGTTTTTGTTTATCCTACCTGGTGGGGGACTTATCCTGCTTTGCTAAAAGGTTTTATAGATCGTGTTTTTCTTCCCGGTTTTGCTTTCAAATACCGCGAGAATTCCCTCTTCTGGGATAAATACTTCAAAGGGAAAACGGCTCGACTCATTGTTACGATGGATACTCCCAAATGGTATTATTCTTTGGTTTACAAAAGTCCAGGGCATAATTCCTTGCGGAAGGGTATTCTGGAGTTTTGTGGGATCAAACCGGTTCGGATTTCTGTCTTTGGGCCAGTAAAAACTTCGGATGATAAAAAAAGGAGCAAATGGCTTAGCCAGGTTAGAAAACTTGGTGCTGAGCTGAAATAAAAATTCATTTTCACTATGAATTATTATTCTTGCCCTGAGTATTGTCTGGGATTGTTGTTTATCAGGCTGTTAAAAAATATTACTTAAGAGATGACAAATCATATATAAAAATATGAAATCATTGAGGAAAAGGGCATCGTAATAAGATACCTCCAGGGAGAAATAGGATTGAATTCATTGTATTCACTGATGTTGGAAAGTGCCCGGGACAAGAGATTTAATAAGGATTATGTTGTTCTTTATGACATACGAAATGCCGAATTTGTAATCAGAAAAGATTCAATTGAGGATTTCCTGGCTAAAGTCCGGGGAAACTCTGACTTTCTTGTGCGAAAGAGAGTTGCTTTCCTTACAATGAATCCAAATCAGGTTGTTTTTTCCTCACTGCTTAATCGTTTGGCTGTTTCCGGCCTTTATTCTTTGGAGACATTCTCAACACTTCCAGCTGCGTTGAGTTTTTTGAATGTTGATCCTATATTTATTCATGAAGTTGAGAATGTTTTAATAGCCCTGAAGGAAACAGATGATTGAATCGTAAATAAATTGCTGATACGGATTTTGGAGTATAATTGAACCCGCTTTTTTTTAATTGCGGGTTTTTTGAATAATACTTTTTTTATTTGAAATCAATTTTGTCTTAAACATTTACCCAAAAGGGATTTCATCCCTTAAACCCTGATCCCGATTATGGTTTTGTAAGGTTTTGATTTTCCAAAACCAACAAAAACCTATTTCGGGACAAAAAACTTATTACATGATTATTGCTACGTTCGGCATTACTCAAGCAAGCTTGGTTACTGCTCTCTCTTATCGCAATAATTATTTACATGATTATTGCTACACTCGACAGTATTCAAGCAAGCTTGATACTGTCCTCGTTAATCGCAATAATTATTTACATGATTATTGCTACACTCAACAGTATTCAAGCAAGCTTGATACTGTCCTCGCTAATCGCAATAATCCAAGACTTAGCCAGCTTTCGCACTAAAAACTACGGTTCTTTCATTGTAATCGTCAAAACTCATCTCGTTTGCTGCGCGCACGAAATTCAAACAGAGACGATTTTACGATAAAACAACCTTGATTTTAGGTTTACCTGCCAAGGTCGGCTTCCATCAAGACCGTCCGAACGTTCAAAATTTTTATTTAGGACAGAATTGATTTGATGTCTGTGATTTTTTAATACCCAATGTTACTAATAGGATAAACCGTGTACACAAAGATAAAAGGATCCTGATTTTTTGATTTATTTTTTAACGTCACTAAACGAAAAAATGACTGATGAAACCCATAAAGAGCAATTTCTGGAAGTTCTGGAAGAGAATATCAGGATTGTTCAGAAAATTGCAGGAGTTTATACCAGGAATGCCCGTGACAGGGATGACCTTATAAACGACATTACTCTTGAACTTTGGAAATCTTTCAGGAAATTCAAAGGAAATTCAAAAGTATCTACCTGGATGTATCGTGTTGCGCTGAATACCGCAATGAATTATCAGCGAAAAATGACCAGAGACAAAATGTTTTCTTCTCTGAATGATTTAAAAGTTGAACCTGTGGGATGGCTAAATGAAGATGGTAATTCGGAAAAAACTGCGTTGTTAAACCGGTGCATTGAAGAATTGGACGATTTGAATAAGGGCTTCATATTACTCTATCTCGATGGCCATTCGCACAAGGAGATTTCCGAAATTACCGGAATCTCCAAAACCAATGTGGGAACAAGAATTGGCCGTATCAAAGAACAATTGAAAGAACTGGTAATTAAAAAATCTGACTATTATGGACTTAAATGAATTGCAATCCATCTGGCAACAATATGATAATGACCTGAAAGAAAACACCAGGATGAATAAGGAAGTCCTGAGGCACATACTTATCTCCAAACCACAGAAGAGATTAACCGGAGAGAAAATAAAGGCCGGTGTGAATTTGATTCTGCCTGTTGTTCTTGTATTATTGGTATTGCTTCCCAATGTAGCATATCGTGCCTCATTCGACTTTTTCGGCGGAGCTCTGATGTTTGGAACCGTTTTTTCCGTGATTTACTACTGGTCGGTAAGATACTATTTGCTTATTGGTAAGGTTGATTTTTCCGAACCGGTGACGGCAATAAAAAAGAATGCAAAACGCCTTGAAAAATATAAGATTAAGTTGAAGAGAATTGGCTATATTTTGATGGCTCCAGGGATAACTGGTGTTTTTCTGATGAGTGGATTTTCTCTTTTCTCAAGAGAATCTATTGTGCCGGTTTCTATGATTGTTTTGGTGATGCTTGCATCCATCTATCTGACCTTCAGATATTCAATTGTGGAGCAGTTCCGAAAACTCAACAAGGAGATAGCGGCTTTGGAGCAGTTGGAACGGTGACTATTAAGAGATGATGAAAAAAGCGAGAGCCCGAAAATGGCTCTCGCTTTTACAAAAGGTCAATATTTTTCTATAATTCCAGATCCACATCATGCTGCTCGTGCCAAGGAAGCCCTCGTTTATTGAGCTCTTCCAGAAACGGATCCGGATTAAACTCCTCAACATTGAAAACACCGGGTTGCTTCCACAATCCTTTGAGGAACATCATGGCACCAATGGTGGCAGGTACCCCGGTGGTATAACTTACCGCCTGGGTTCCTGTTTCTTTGTAGGCATCCTCATGGTCGCAGTTGTTGTAAATGTAGTAAGTTTTCTCTTTTCCATCTTTTAAACCCTTAATTCTGCAACCGATGGATGTTTGTCCTTTGTAGTTTTCGCCCAAATCCCCCGGATTTGGCAATACAGCTTTCAGAAACTCAATGGGAATAATATCCATGCCCTTGAATTGAACCGGTTCGATACCTGCCATACCGATGTTTTGAATCACACGCAGGTGGGTCAGATATTCCTGGCCGAAAGTCATCCAGAATCGGGCCCTTTTCAGCGTGGGGAAATTCTTTACCAGCGACTCCAGCTCTTCATGATAGATGAGATATGACTCTTTGGGACCAATTTCGGGATAATTCAGCGGCTTGTGAATTTCGTGGGGCTCGGTGAGTTTCCATACTCCGTTCTCCCAGTATTTTCCTTTCTGGGTCACTTCCCTGATGTTGATTTCCGGGTTGAAGTTGGTAGCAAAAGGCTTGCCATGGTCACCCGCATTACAATCCACAATATCGAGATAGTGCAGTTCATCGAAGTGGTGCTTCGCTGCGTACGCAGTAAAAATGGAGGTCACCCCCGGGTCGAAACCACAACCAAGAATGGCTGTCAGACCGGCTTCTTTAAATTTTTCCTGATAGGCCCACTGCCATTTGTATTCAAATTTGGCTTCTTCTTTGGGCTCATAGTTGGCTGTATCCAAATAGGATACACCAGTCTCCAGACAGGCGTCCATGATAGTCAGATCCTGATATGGCAATGCCACATTCACCACCAGGTCGGGTTTGTAATGGTTGATCAGTTCTATCAGTTCCGGCACATTGTCGGCATCGATCTGTGCCGTTTGAATTCGGTTGCCGCCAATTTTTTCTGCTATTGCATCGCATTTGCTTTTGGTACGGCTGGCAAGCATTATTTCTGAAAAAACTTCAGGTATGGAGGCCATTTTATGGGCCACAACTGTGCCGACACCTCCGGCGCCAATGATTAAAACTTTACCCATTTTTTTGATTTACATTTTGGTTCGAAAATACCCTTTTTCATGTTCTACCTAAGTTGAGCGATACGAGTGTAAGGAAGTAACGCTTTACTTAGCGTTAACCCCGATATAGAAAATGTTGGTTTTTCACCATCTTTATGGTGAAAACCTTACATTTTCTAAATTGATTAAGTGAGAATCGCTCAATTTGGGTTCTAATTTGTGGCGCAAAGAAATGAATTTTTTCATTCTCTACGCTGAATTGATCGATTAATATAGCAATTTTATATTTTTACTGCGAATTAAAACCGTAAAAAGATGAATAAAGTAACCTGGGGGCTGATTGCCGTTCTGTTGGGATTGGTGTTTTTATCATCGTGTCAGGCCCACGAAGAGAAAAAAGTGATAGGTTTTTACAACCTCGAGAATTTATTTGACACCATTGACGCTCCCGATGTGCGTGACGAAGAGTTTACGCCCGGAAGTGAAAAACAGTGGGATGACAATCGGTATCAGCGCAAATTGCAGAATATGGCCTCTGTGATTGCAGGAATTGGTGGAGCAGAAGGTGTTGCTGCTCCTGCCATTATGGGATTGTGCGAAATGGAAAACCTGGAAGTGCTGGAGGATCTTGTTGCCACCGACCGGTTGAAAGCCTTTAATTATCAAATTATTCACCAGGACTCTCCGGATGAGCGAGGCATTGACGTGGCTTTGATTTACCGGGCTGAATTTTTTAACCCTGAATCATTTAACTTCGTTCCGTTAATTATTGAGGGTGAGGATGGGGACCGGATTTATACACGTGATCAGTTGGTGGTTTCCGGGAAGCTGGATGGTGAAATGCTTCATCTAATTGTAAATCACTGGCCTTCCCGTTATGGTGGAAAAGAGAGAAGTATTCCGTTGCGAAATGCTGCCGCAGAACTTACTCGTTCACTGGTTGATTCTATCATAGGGTTGGATGCAGATGCCCGTGTCATCGTCATGGGAGACTTGAACGACGATCCCGTGGATGTAAGTGTGAAGAAATATCTTCGTGCAGGCGTTACTCCTCAGGATGTTGACAGTGACAGTCTGTTCAATGCCACCGCTCCTCTGTTCTTTCAGGGGCGGGGAACGCTATGTTATCGAGATTTCTGGAATTTATTTGACCAGATAGTTGTTACTCCTAATCTGATGCAGGAAAAATCGGGCTGGAACCATATTGTGAAAACAGAGATTTATGATAAACAATATGTCCGTCAGCAGGAGGGTGATTACAGCGGTTATCCCTATCGCACTTTTGTCGGAAACTGGTATCATGGTGGCTTTAGTGACCACTTTGCCAGTTATATTGTACTTGAGAAAAAGGGTTGGAGTTTATTTTAAAACTAAAACTCGATTCCTTTCCTTGCTTTTACATCCTTTTGATAATAATGCCTGATTTCTTTCATTTCGGTGACTAGGTCGGCTTTTTCGATGAGTTCCGGAGGAGCATAGCGTCCGGTAATTATCAGTTCTGTCTCCGACGGAAGCTCATCAAGAAGTGCCAGTACCTCTTCTGTTTTTATCAGGTGGTAGTGAAGCGCAATATTCAGTTCGTCAAGCACAATTAAATCATATTTGTGTGACTTCATAAGCTCTTTTACTGTTTGAAGTCCTTTTTGAGCAGCCTGAAAATCCTTCGATTCAGGCTCCTCCTTAATGAAACACCGGCGTCCAAACAGCTGGTGGTCGATTTGTGGTATTTGCTCAGTAATAAGTTTTACTTCGCTGTAGGCCATTCCTTTAACAAACTGGCCAAAGAATATTTTCTTTCCTGCTCCCGCAGCTCTTACCGATAATCCCAGCGCTGCTGTGGTCTTGCCTTTTCCGTTGCCCGTGTATATATGAATCATGAGAGCAAATATAGAGAAATTTTGCATGAAGCATGGGGCCAAGGCCTATGAGCTGCGAGCTAACAGCCAAGAGCTAACCCATCTATAATCGCTCGTTCCTCATCCTATTACTATCTGAATCTAATCTCAATTCCGGAAACTTCTTCCATCAGTTGAGCAAATTTCTCTGTGTTGGTTTCGCCCATTTTGTAATGATAAGGAAACAAGACCTTTGGTTTCACCATTAAGGCCGCTTCTTTGCACATTTCAGGGCTCATGGTGTATGGCAGGTTCATGGGCAGGAAAGCAATGTCCACCTCGCTTAGGTTTTTCATTTCCGGAATATCCTCGGTATCTCCGGCGACATAAACTTTAGTATCTCCGAATTCAATAACATATCCGTTTCCACGACCTTTGGGATGATAGGCCGTGCCATCGCCTCTTTTATGGATAATGTTGTATGCAGGTACAATGTTAATTGGAAAGCCCAATGCCTGCTTCTGTTCTCCGTTTTTTACCACGATTCCCTTTTTAAGAGAATCATAACCTGTTTGATTAATGATTATTTGGGTGTTTTCTTTCGAAATAAGCTCAATGGCGCCTGAATCCAGATGGTCCCCGTGTTCATGGGTGACGAGAATGAGGTCGGCCTTTGGCATGGATGCATAATCGCCCATTTGGCTGAAGGGATCTACATGAATCACTTTTCCATCAATTTCAAAATATAATGAAGCATGACCGACATGATGAATGGTTAGTGTACCGATGGAGGTTTCAAAACTATCCTTTTGAATTTCCTGTGCATGGGTGGCACCAGTGCCTGTAAAAAATAAGGCGAAAATGAAACTTAGCAGTTGTAAAGTCATTGTTTTCATACTATCCGTATTTTTAGTGTCTTCGGTAATATAACCACTTTTTTTGGGAAATGTTTTGTGGTATGCTTTTGGCAAATGGCCAGCAAAGGGTATGGAGCAAAGAGCAAAGAGCATGGGGAATGATGGTTGTAAGGTCAAATGTTATGTTCTTTTGCTATTAGGTTCTGACTCTTAGCCGATGGGAAGCAATATACTTTTTTTCTCCTTACTATGCCTTATAAGTTTCAAACTTTTCTTGTTATCTTTTGGCTGACAGCTAACAGCTCCCTTACAGCAAAAAAAAAGGCACCCCAACCGGATGCCTTTTTAGTTATGGTTGTTGCCGTTTCTTTACGACAAGCTTGCAATTTTATCGCCCTGGTATTTTCCGGCGGCAAGTTTCTCTTTGATTTCAGAGAAGGCTTTAACGGTAAACTCAACATCCTCAAGGGTATGTGCGGCAGTAGGAATCAGACGCAGCATAATTTGTCCTTTGGGAATAACCGGGTAAGCCACAATGGAACAGAATACATTGTAATTTTCACGCAAATCCATGGTGAGGTTGGTCGCCTCGGGCACTGTTCCGTTCAGGAAAACAGGAGTTACCGGTGATTCGGTATTTCCAAGGTTAAATCCTTCTTCTCGCAATCCTTTTTGAAGTGCTTTAACCACAATCCACAATTGCTCTTTTAATTCAGGACTGTTTTTCAATAACTCCAGGCGCTTTAAAGCTCCAATAACCATGGGCATGGGCAACGACTTGGCGAAAATCTGTGAGCGCATATTATACCTCAGATATTGAATGACATCTTCACGGCTTGCAACAAATGCTCCGATTCCAGCCATTGATTTGGCAAAAGTCCCGAAGATTACATCTACTTTATCGGTTACGCCAAAATGTTCCGCAACACCCGCGCCTGTTGTGCCCATGGTCCCAAAACCGTGAGCATCGTCCACCAGCAGGCGGAATTCAAACTTCTCCTTCAGCGCTGCTATTTTGTGAAGATGTCCGAGGTCTCCGGCCATTCCAAAAACACCTTCGGTAATCACGAGGATTCCACCTCCCGATTCCTGAGCACGGTTGGAAGCCATATTCAGCATCTTCTCGCATCTTTCGATGTCGTTGTGTGGGAATACAAAACTCTTACCACCTTTGGCCTTGTGCAGGAAAATACCATCCATAATACAGGCATGTGATTCAGAATCGTAAACAATTACGTCTTTGCGGCTGGCCAGTGTATCAATGATTGAAACCATTCCCTGGTAGCCGAAGTTCAGCAGGTAAGCATCGTCTTTGCCCACAAAATCTGCCAGGGCGTTTTCCAGCTCTTCGTGTTTGCTTGTGTTTCCCGACATCATGCGGGCTCCCATTGGATAGCCAAGGCCCCACTCTTTTGCCGCTTCAGCATCTGCTTTGCGCACTTCGGGGTGATTGGCAAGGCCAAGATAGTTATTCAAACTCCAGGTAAGAACTTCTTTTCCCCGGAAAATCATGTGCGGATTTATTTCACCCTCCAGTTTGGGGAATGTAAAATACCCGTGGGCGTCTTTGCCATACTGACCAAGAGGCCCCATGTTCTGACTTATTTTATCAAAAATATCCACTTTATTATAGCTTTTTAGATTCTACGGGCAAAGGTAATGTTTTTTGTTTATTTTTATTATCCCTTCTAAAAAAGCATACACCTACGGTATTCTTTGCCTGAATAATCCTGTGTGGCCTGGTTTTTGTTTAAGGAGGGAAATAATTAGTGGAAAAGAAAAAACAATTCAAAACTGTTTTTTTAAAGTAAAACCGTATCTTTGCACGGAATTTTGCCATCACTGATTTTCAGTAAGGACATTATTCAGCAAATGCACAAAAGCGCATGTTTACAATGAGGAAATTGCTTGTATTTATGGCCGTTATCTTACTGGCCTCCTGTAGCGAATATCAGAAAATACTTAAAAGTACCGATTACGACCTGAAATATGAAAAGGCGTTGGAGTATTATGAAGAGGGCGACTATATGCGCGCTTCCACTTTACTTCAGGAGTTGATTTCTGTTTTTATGGGAACCGCAAGAGCGGAAGAGGCACATTATAAATATGCCAATGCTCTTTACGAAATGCGTGATTACATCAGTTCTGTGCATTTTTTCCAGGAATTTGTTAAAAAATATCCCAATAATGAGCATGCCGAAAGGGCTCAGTTTATGGTAGGAGCTAATTATTATCAGATGTCTCCAAAGCCGCGCCTGGATCAGACAGACACACAGAAAGCCATCGAGGCGTTTGAGTTATTTTTAAGTCTTTTCCCTCAGAGTGAAATGGCCGACGAGGCAGTAACAATGATTGAAGAGATGGAAGAGAAACTGGTGTTTAAATCGTACCTGAGCGCCAAACTTTATTACCATCTCGGAACTTATATGGGAAATAATTACCAGTCGGCAGTGATTACCGCCCGCAACAGTCTGGACGAGTTTCCCGATACCGAGTATCGCGAAGAATTGTCTTACCTGATTCTTGATTCGCTTTATATTCAGGCGATGAACAGTGTTAAAGAGAAAGAGGAAGACCGTTTGCGTCGCACGCTTGATGAATATTACGCTTTTATTAATGAGTTCCCGGAAAGTTCTTTTATGAAAGATGCCAACAAGATTTTTGAGAGTGTTACATCGATGTTACAACAATATAACAATTAAATTTTCATTGCAATGGATTATAAAAAGTCAAATGCACCTTTGAGCACTATTACCTGGGATACTCAGGACATGTCGTCTCAAACCGGTAATATTTATGAGACGGTGGTGATTATAGGTAAGAGAGCCAATCAGATTGGTGTTGAGATGAAGGAAGAGCTCAATAAAAAGTTGCAGGAATTTGCTTCTTATACCGATAACCTGGAAGAAGTTTTTGAAAACCGTGAGCAAATTGAAATCTCTAAGTTTTATGAGCGTCTTCCCAAGCCCTCATTGTTGGCTGCCCAGGAGTTCGTTGAAGGTAGCATCTACTATCGCAATCCTGCAAAGGATAAAGTTGAAGACGAAGAATAGATGATATAAAATGAAGGCTTCCCTGTGTTTACGGGGAAGCTTTTGTTGTTTTTTTCAGGATTGTTGAAACTGTTCCCTTTTTTCGGAACCCCAAATTGCTCAGATGCTGAAAGGAAAGAAAGTGATTTTAGGCATTACGGGGAGTATTGCTGCCTATAAAGCTGTTTATTTGCTTCGGCTTTTGGTGAAAACAGGTGCTGATGTTCAAGTGATTATTACCCCTGCTGGTAGGAAATTCATCACCCCGGTAACCTTGTCGGCCCTCTCCGGGAAACCTGTACTTTCCGAATTTTTTGCCAATAATGATGGTACCTGGCACAGTCACGTGGACCTTGGGTTGTGGGCGGATATAATGATAGTTGCGCCGGCCAGCGCCAATACGATGGGCAAGATGGTAAATGCCATCTGCGACAATCTTCTGATCACTACTTATCTTTCGGCCAAATGTCCTGTTTTAGTGGCTCCCGCCATGGATCTTGACATGTTTGCACACCCGGCCAATCAACGAAATATTGAGCTGTTGCGTAGTTTTGGGGCGCAAATAGTGGAGCCCGGAACCGGCGAATTGGCAAGTGGGCTGGAAGGAAAAGGGCGCATGGAAGATCCGGAAGTGATTGTTCAGAGGGCTGTTGACTTGCTGGAATCTCAAAAAAAAAAGTCTCTGACAGGTAAAAAAGTGCTGGTTACCGCAGGTCCTACCTACGAAAATATTGATCCTGTACGTTTTATTGGAAATTACTCTTCAGGTAAGATGGGCTTTGCCATTGCTCGTACGTTGGCCGATTTTGGGGCTGAGGTATACCTGGTTGCCGGTCCGGTTGGCCTATCGATCTCTCACCCACTCATTAAGCGAACTGATGTGGTTTCAGCCCTGGAGATGGAAGCTGCCTGTCGTGAATTTTTTCCATTGTGTGATGCCGCTGTTTTCTCTGCCGCCGTTGCCGATTATGCGCCTGCTGCTGTCGCTAACGATAAATTAAAGCGAACCGATGCGGAAATGACAATACGGCTGAAACCCAATCCCGACATAGCTGAAGGATTGGGAGCCAAAAAGAAAGAGAATCAGGTTACTGTTGGTTTTGCACTTGAGACCAGTAATGGAGAGGTTAATGCACTTAGAAAGATAGAAAAGAAAAACTTCGATTTTATTGTGCTCAACTCTCCCAATAAGGCAGAAGAGGGATTTATGACCGATACCAACAGGATAACCATTATTCATAAAGACCATAAAAAAGAAAGTTTTCCGTTAAAGAGTAAGAAAGATGTGGCTGTGGATATTGTAACAGCCCTGGAAAAAATTCTTTTGAAATGAGAAAACTCCTGTTTATATCTGTTTTTTTGCTGGCCTCTTTGGCTACCGTTTGTAGTCAGGAATTGCGTTGTGCTGTTCAGGTTGTTGCCCCTTCGGTTCAGGGAACCAATCGAAATGTGTTTCAAACTTTGCGCGAAACCATTTATGAGTTTATGAACAATCAGCAATGGACCAGCCATGTGTATGAAACTTCCGAGCGAATTGAATGTACTTTCCATTTTACCATCGATGAGGTAATTGGTGTGGACCAGTTCAAAGGGTCGCTGCAGGTACAGGCAAGACGCCCGGTGTATAATTCTGCTTATTCAACAACCACCCTCAATCTGAAAGATGACAATGTCGATTTCAGGTATGGTGAATACGAGCAGCTGGTTTTCAATAAAAATAATCTGGAATCGAATCTGGTGGCTCTGCTGGCCTATTATGCCAACATTGTTCTGGGGTACGATTATGATACTTTTAGTTCTGAAGGCGGGACTCCCTTTTTTGAAGAGGCAGAGCGGATTGTGGGGATGATGCAAAATGCCCGTGAGAGTGGTTGGAAGCAATTCGAAAGTCGCCAGAACCGTTATTGGCTGGTTGACAATTTACTGGAAGAGGACCATCGGCCTTTGCGGGAATTTTATTATGAATACCACCGCAACGGATTGGATCAAATGTCGGAAGATGCAGAGGAGGGAAGGGCCAGTATTGCGGAATCGATGGATTTGTTGAAGAAAGTTTATCGTACCGATCCCAGTTCGTATGCTCTTCAGGTGCTCTTTGATGCCAAACATCAGGAATTTGTGAATATTTTTTCTGAATCGTTTTTTATGGAGAAGGCTGAAGTGGTTAATATCCTTTCGGAAATTAATCCGACCAATTCGGACTCCTACCAGAAATTGCTGAAAGATAATTAGTGTAATTATGCTGAAATCTTTATCTATTAAAAATTACGCGCTTATCGATAAAGCCAATATCGAATTTGGTTTGGGCTTTACGGTCATTACCGGAGAGACAGGGGCCGGAAAGTCTATTATGTTGGGTGCTCTTGGCTTGGTTTTGGGGCAGCGGAGTGATGTATCTGTAATTGGCGATAAAGAGAATAAGTGTGTTATCGAAAGTGTTTTTGATGTTTCCAGGTACGGGTTGCAGTCCCTTTTTGAGGAGGAGGATGTTGACTATGAGGAAGAGACTGTGCTGCGACGTGAAATATTACCATCCGGAAAATCCAGGGCTTTTGTAAATGATACCCCGGTCAATCTGAACTTTCTGAAATCTTTGTCTGACAAATTGATTGATGTGCATTCTCAGCATCAGAATTTATTGCTGGGGGACAACAGGTTTCAACTCAATGTGGTGGATACCGTGGCCGGGAATCAGAAAATAAAATCAAATTACAGAGAAGCTTATCACATTTACCGGAAACTGCTTTCCGAAAAGAAAAAGCTGGAGGAGTTAAATGCCCGTCAGCGCAGTGATCAGGATTATTGGGAATTTCAGTTTAAGCAACTTGAAGAAGCCAGTCTGCAGGCAGGGGAGCAGACGGAGCTGGAAAGAGAACTTGAAGCGCTTTCGCATGTTGAAGAAATTAAATCAGCATTATCCCAGGCATCAATGATGCTCTATGAGAATGAACAGCCCATGGTGCAGGAGTTGTTTCACCTGAAAGAAGCTCTGCAAAAGATTTCGGCCTATCTTCCGCAGGGGGATGAGTTGTCCGACCGATTGAATTCTGTTTACATTGAGCTTAAAGATATTGCAGAGGAGATTACCGAGCGTGGCACCGAAGTAGAGTTTGATCCCGCTCGGCAGCAGTTGGTGCAGGAACGTTTGGATATGATTTTTTCGCTTCAGCAAAAACATCATGTTGACTCGGTGGAAGCGCTCATTGAAATTAAAGAGGATCTTTTCTCTAAACTGGAACAACTGGCTTCGTTCGATGAAGAGTTGGCAGGCCTGGAACGTGAGATTGCAGTGGCACTGAAAAAACTGAGGGAGCAATCGGAAGTGTTGACCAAAAGTCGTGAAAAAGTATTTAAGCCGATAGAACAATCTATTCAGAGTCAGTTGCGTGAATTGGGGATGCCCAATGCTCGTTTTTCTGTTTCTAATCAGCGAAGTAACGATTTTGGTTCTGAAGGTCAGGATGAAATTGCGTTCCTTTTCTCCGCCAACAAAAGTGCACAGCTGACTGATATACCTAAAGTTGCATCGGGAGGAGAAATTTCCCGGGTGATGTTATGCATTAAATCGCTTCTTTCGGATGCCAAAGGATTGCCTACCATTATTTTTGACGAAATTGATACCGGTGTTTCTGGGGAAATAGCCGACCGCATGGGACGAATAATGCACTCCATGGGCAAAAACATACAGGTGGTCAGTATAACACACCTTCCACAGATTGCTGGAAAAGGCAATCGCCACTTCAAAGTTTTCAAGACTGAAACCGATCATCAAACTATTTCCTCTGTTAAGTTGTTAAGTAATGATGAAAGACTAACCGAAATTGCAGGAATGCTCAGTGGCTCCAGTGTTACGGACGCAGCTCTTGAAAATGCCCGCTTTCTGATGGAGAATTAAGCTGTGTGAAGAGCAACAAAAGAGAATTATGCTGAAAAACCTGATGAGTGAGTCACTTTTTAATACCTAATTGGTGTGTAATTTTGTTAAATGTCTATCGCTTTTAATTGCACAATCACCTAATAATCAGCAATTAGACCTATTTTTAAATAGATTCGATTAATATAAGGCTTCCGGTTTCTTTTACCGGCAGTGATTTTGCAATATATTTGCAGCCTGAAAAACATTTTTACCGATATGGGAAATAACTTGTTAAAAGGGAAACGGGGGATAATTTTCGGCGCCCTCAACGATATGTCTATCGCATGGAAAGTTGCCGAACTGGCCCACCAAGAAGGAGCCACATTTACATTGTCAAATACTCATGTAGCATGTCGCATGGGAGAGGTTACCGACCTGGCCGCGAAGACCGGCTCGGAATTGGTTCCTGCCGATGCCACCAATGTTGAAGACCTTGAAAATGTTTTCAAACAATCGACCGAGATACTGGGAGGCAAGATTGACTTTGTTCTGCATTCCATCGGAATGTCGCTCAACGTGAGAAAGAAGAGAGTTTATCACGACCTGGACTACAACTATCTGCAAAAGACACTTGACATTTCTGCCATTTCATTTCATAAAATGCTGCAGGTAGCTTTTAAGCTGGATGCAATGAGTGAGTGGGGGTCTGTATTGGCGCTTTCTTATGTGGCTGCCCAGCGTACCCTGTATGGTTATAATGATATGGCTGACGCTAAAGCTTTGCTGGAGTCTATTGCCCGTAGCTTCGGGTATATTTTCGGACGTGAACGCAAAGTGAGAGTGAACACCATCAGTCAGTCGCCTACTGTGACTACTGCCGGTAGCGGTGTAAAAGGGTTCGATGGTTTAGTGGATTTTGCAGACCGGATGTCTCCCCTTGGTAATGCTGATGCTCAGGATTGCGCCAACTTCTGTGCGATGATGTTTTCTGACTATGCACGAAAGGTTACCATGCAAAACCTGTTTCACGACGGAGGTTTCTCCAGTATGGGTATGAGTATGCGTGCTATGAAGCAGTACAATAAGAGTTTCGACTCAGGAGAACTGAGTGATTTGTATTAAGCATATTTTTATAACAACCCGATTAATACAATCGATTGTTGCTGCGTGGCAAGATTTTGTGAGTCAAATTTTTTGTGTGGAATGGGTTGTTTCTGTTTAAATTCAGAACTTCAGTGTTATATGGTTTTTCTGACTGTTGACTTCTAAAAACCTAACATACTATCGTAATAAGGCCATTCCGATTTTTTGGGAATGGCCTTATTATTAAGTATATTTACGGCCGATTTTCAGACCATAAACTTATTACAAAGATTATCTGATAATGCCGATTATCTGTGCTTGAAAAGATAGTCTTAGCAAAAGAAAATAAAGATAAATGGACAAATACCAGATTAACCACCTTAGGGAACTGGAAGCCGAATCGATTTTTGTTATTCGGGAGGTGGCCGCTCAGTTTGAGAATCCCGTGATGTTGTTTTCGGGCGGTAAAGATTCTATCGTTATGTTTCATCTGGCCCGTAAGGCTTTTTGGCCTGCCAAAGTGCCTTTCCCGTTGATGCATATAGATACCGGACATAACTTTCCTGAGACTATTGAGTACCGGGACAACCTGATGGAAAAAACTGGTGCCCGGTGTATTGTGAAATATGTTCAGGATACCATTGATCAGGGTAAAGCGGTAGAAGAAACCGGGGTGAATGCCAGCCGGAATAAAATGCAGACCATTACCCTTTTGGATGCGCTCGAACAGGAAAAATTTGATGCTGCAATGGGCGGAGGTCGCCGCGACGAAGAGAAGGCTCGTGCCAAAGAACGTTTCTTCTCACATCGTGACGAATTCGGTCAGTGGGATCCTAAAAACCAACGTCCGGAACTTTGGAATCTTTTTAACGGCAAAAAAAATATGGGAGAGCATTTTCGTGTTTTTCCTATTAGCAACTGGACCGAAATGGATGTTTGGCAATACATCTACATGGAGGAGATTGAACTTCCCTCTCTCTACTTTACACACAAAAGAGAAGTGTTCCAACGCGATGGTGTATGGATGGCGAAAGCGCCTTTTATGCAGTTAAAAGAGGGTGAAAAACTGGAGTTAAGAGATGTGCGTTGCCGTACCATTGGCGATGTTACCTGCACCGGCGTAAGCCTTTCAACTGCCAATAATCTTCAGGATATTATCCAGGAGGTGGCTGCCACTCGTGTTACCGAACGTGGTGGACGCGCAGATGATAAGCGTTCCGAATCGGCTATGGAAGATCGCAAACGCGAAGGGTACTTTTAGGGTTCGGGGTTCTGGGTTCAGGGTTCTGAGTTCAGGGTTTCGAGTTGAATCTCAATAAAATATAAATTAATAATTGATCATTATTAATTGATCATTGATAATTGAAATAAAATGAGTGGAAAAGAATCCGGATATTTAGATATGGAGCTTTTGCGTTTTACCACCGCTGGTAGCGTGGACGACGGCAAAAGTACACTAATCGGTCGTTTATTGTTCGACTCAAAAGCAATCTTTGAAGACCAGATGGAGGCTATCGAAAGGGCCAGCGTTCGTTCGGGTGGTGAAGATGTAAACCTTGCTTTGCTCACGGATGGGCTGAAGGCCGAACGCGAGCAGGGAATTACAATTGATGTGGCTTACCGGTACTTTGCCACTCCAAAAAGAAAATTCATTATTGCTGATACTCCCGGGCATATTCAATACACAAGAAATATGGTGACCGGCGCCAGTACTGCTAACGCTGCCATTATTCTGGTGGATGCCCGTCATGGGGTGTTGGAGCAAACTCGCCGGCATACTTATATTGCGTCACTGTTGCAGATTCCTCACATCATCATTTGTGTTAATAAAATGGATTTGGTGGAATACAAACAGGACGTGTTTGAACAGATTAAATCTGATGTGGAAGACATCTCGTCCAAGTTGAGTGTAAAAGATGTTCGTTATGTACCTATCAGTGCACTGGTGGGGGATAATGTGGTGGACCGTTCGAAAAAAATGGACTGGTACGAAGGACCTACTTTGATGTATTTGCTGGAGAATATGCATATTGGCAGTGATATTAACCGCGACGACTTTAGATTGCCGGTGCAGTATGTCATTCGTCCACAGTCGAAAGATTATCCTGATTACCGTGGATACGGGGGGCGCATAATGAGTGGTACCCTCAATGTTGGGGATACTGTTAAGGTGCTGCCATCCGGCTTTACTTCAAAAGTGAAAACCATTGACTTGTTTACCGATAGTCTGAAAAAAGCTTTTGCACCTCAGTCGGTTACTGTGCAACTTGAAGATGATATTGACATCAGTCGTGGAGATATGCTGGTAAAAGAGACCAACGGACATGAGCCGATTGTTGGTCAGGATATTGATGTAATGCTTTGCTGGTTTAATGAGCGGAAAATGATTGCCGGGGGGAAATATACCCTGCGACAAACCACCGCTGAGATGCGCTGTATGATTAAGAGTGTTGATTACAAAATGAACATCAACACCCTTGAACACGATCCCGACGACCTTGAAGCAAACATGAATGATATAGTACGCGTAAAACTGCGCACAACCAAGCCTTTGTTCTACGATTCCTACAATCTGAACCGGAATACAGGTAGCCTGGTGCTTATTGATGAAACTACCAACGAAACTGTGGCTGCAGGAATGATTGTGTAAGACATTTTTTTTATGATATTTCAAACCGTCAATGCCGTAAAGTGTTGGCGGTTTTTTATAAAAAAGAAATAAGAGAAATGACCAGTTTCTTTTGAGGTAATGTAAAAAGGAGAGGTTGATTTTCAGTTTTGCCGAAAATCAACCTCTCCTTCTCATGAATATCATTTTAAACGCCTGTTATTTCGAATGAAATGATGGAACCCCTTTTATTACCGGACACCAATATTACTAATTCACTTAGTCTGGTTGGTGGAAGGGATTTTCTAATTTCTTGCTTCCAGTGTCTAAAACCTCCAGCCTAAAGTCACTGCCAGGTGATGATTTTTGGCAATCATTTCAGCAGGCTCTTGTATCTCATCAACCAGCTCAGGTGTGTAGTAAAGCGAGTGAATATAGGTTTCATAATTGAATAGATAAGCCACATCGATGCTCATGTTCCCACTTCTGAATCCCAGTCCCCCGGTAATATTGTAATGCTCACCAGCGGCATTTAATAGGTTTTGATCCTGTTTGTAAGGATTCTGAAACATGGCATAACCACCTCTCAGTGACAATGTTGGCAGTATGCGGTATTCTGCGCCAAATCTCAGATTATGAGTTGCTCTGAAGATGTCGTTAATTGCATCGTTGGTCGAGTTAAACTGTGCAGTCTCGTTAATGCGGTTGTTTTTGCTTTTAAATTTCATGGTGGAATAATCGGTATATTCGTAATCAACCGAAATTAATCCATTGGTTCCAATGATGTATGCAAAACTTCCAACAGCTTTTAACGGGGTGCGAAAGTTATAGGAACTTTCCCCCAGGTCTGAAGTTATTTCATAATTGTCGGCATCAAAAAAGTTTGCCCGGGCTCTTGTATCATACTCGGTTTTCATGGAATAGTAGGTTGGGGTATGAAGAGAAGCGCCCAAACGAATACTGTTGACCGGTTTAAAGATGGCGCCAATTTTTAGATTGAGTCCTGTTCCAGATGTGTGTTCGTATTCATCAAAGTAGAAATCGTCAAGAATTTCATACCCATTATCGATTCGGTAATCGATATATGCGTCGTAAAGGTCATCTCCTGCCTGCTCGTAGTGTTGCGATTCAACTTTGTTTTCCAGAGTGGCAATTCCCAAACTGGCGCCCAGATAAAACTGATTGCTGAAGTTGGCACCAAAGGAAAGGTCAAAAAGTCCTGAATATCCAGACTCTGTAATCAGCTTCATTTGGTTTACTCCGTTTACCGGCCCCAATTCCAAAAAGCCCTCTTCATTGATGAATTCAAAGGCCTGCATATACTGATTAGGCTGGCTGCCTGGGATCAGTTCGGTTAAGCGGGCATCGTAGGCAATGCCGGTATAAAAATTGTCCAGATCTTTAGGTATATATCCAAACGAATTGGATGCCAGAGAATGAAGCAGGGAAGACTTGACACCATCTCTTTGAATAAAACTTTTCCTGTTGAAATTGTTTGTTCGGTTGTAACCGATTCCAAAGTGAGTGCTAACCAGTCCGTTATCTACTTCCCGCATCAGCCTTGAAGTCCCCACGTAGGATACCTGATTAATGGGTACACTAAATTTATCATCCTTGCTTATAGTGCCATAATAATCACTCTCTGTTTGTCCAAAAACCAGTGATGGGGTAAAAGAAAACTCGCTGCTTCGGTAAACGGCAATCCCCGCAGGGTTGATGCCAATGGCGGAATAATCGCCTCCCAAAGCTCCCATCGCTCCTCCCAAACCAATGCTACGTGCTGTTCCTGTAGGATTTTGCGAAGAAAATCTGAGTGCATGATCTTCTGTCTGAGCATTTGTGGCTGTATGAATAAGGAGCAACGCTGTTGCAAAAAACAAATACTTTTTCATATTGATAAGGGTTTGATTACCCCATGCAGATTTCTAAAGGATTTGCATGGGATAAAGAATTTGAAACGAGCATGGAGCTTTGATTTTACACATTCACAACTAATGAATAGTATCATAAATCTCGTGTTCCATTAAACCTATAACTTAAGCAAACATCATTCTATTGAAATGAGGATGCTTTCGTTTTTATCGTCTTCCGGTTCTAACAGTGCTACCACTGCTGGATCCGCTGCTACTTCGTGAACCGGATGAAGAAGAGCTGCTTCCGGAATAAGAAGAACTACCTGAGCCACTGCTGGACCTGCTTGGCGTATAGCTGCTGCTTGATGATGATGATGAGCTGCGCTTCGCAGGGGTATAGGTGTTTCTTTCAACACTGGATCGCTGTCGGGTGCTACTTCCACTATTGTAACTTCTGGTTGGCGTGGATACCGATCGTTGCTCTGTTGAATTTCCTGACTTCAAAGAACTACTGCTCCTGGTTCTGGTATTGGTGCCGGATGGTCGCGTGTAAGTGCTTGATCGGTTGTAAGAAGGCTTCGATGCATTGTCCGGTTGGCTATAAGTTGGTGTTGAACTCCTTCTTGTTCCTGTTTGAACTGTTCCGGATGAAGCCCCGGTACTTCTATAACGGGTTATACTCCTGTCCTGGGTGTTCTTATCACCATCAGATTTAAGGGTGGCAGATCCTCTGATAACCCTTTGCGTATTCCGGTCAGGATTAGTAACCGTCGTACTGCCGTCGGAGTTGCGGATTATTCTTGTACCGCTGTCAGTGGTTCTTACCACACGTTCTTCACTGGTACTACCTGATCTTTTCAGGGGTGTATAAGCACCACCAGATGAAGTGTTCGAATACCTGGTATTCGTTCCCATTGAGGGTTTTATGCCTCTTTCAATATCTCTTCTGTTATTATTTCCAGCACTCCCATAGTATCCGTGATGATAGCCTGGATAGTGGTGCCCATAACTGTAATAGGGTCCGTGATAATAACCCCATCCGTAATAGTAGGGGGTATAGAATGGATCGTAATAACCATAGCCATACCAGTTACTGTAGGAAGGGTATCCCCATGTACTGTAACCAAATGACATACTCCAGGGGCTTGACCAGCGGTTAAACCGGTAGGAATCGTACCAGGGATTGCTCCAGGTAGGAAACGCATAAGCGTAGTTCCCGTCCACATAAACATTCCAGCCGGGATCGTTAAAATAAACAAACTGGTTGTAAAGCGGTGAGTAGTAAGGAATCCGGTTGAATGGGCCATGAAATCGAATCAGTCTTTCTGCATAATCACGGTCCATGCTACCACCGTCGAAACCATCGACCCAATAGCCGGTTTCTTCGTCATAGTAGATTAATGTATCTACTTCTTCCGATTGTTCATCGGCAAGAATGGATGCATATTTTTCCTGTACTTCGGAGAAATCGCGTACATCTTCCTGTTCCCTGGCAAGTTGACTGTTTTCATAATCACGAATCTGTCGGTTTTCCTCTTTTCTGGCTTGTTTTCGTTCGTCTTTGGCAATGGAAGGTACCGGTGCAAATGCCTGCTCCCTGTTTTCCTTCGTCAAGTCCGGCGCATAATAAATATCATCATAATACACTCCGGTTGATGCCATTTGGCCGGTAGTTGTGCATCCACCTGCCACTATCAGCAAAATAGCTGTGGTTGTTGTTAATAATAAGTTTTTCATAAGGCATCCTCCTGTTTGTTTCTTATATTTTTTAAAGCAAATTCTATACCAAAAGGTCTTTTCCCAGAGCTAATGTTAAAAAATGTTTTCTGACTTCATGCCTGGGTCATTTAAAAATGCTGTTGCTCTTTTGTTTTTGGACAGAACAACAGCGGTTTGGTTTACTGTCGGGCTCAGGTTTGTTCATATTCAAATCCTACAAAATACTGCATTATGCCGTTCAATGATAATTCTGACCATTAGGGAAAGCTATCTCAATTTTTCCCGGTTAGTAATGATAAAAAATCAGTAGTGTCCGACAAAAAAAGCGTTTAACTTTTTGCGCTCAAGCCGCGCGGG
>NZ_JADQBH010000129.1 GCF_016278715.1 Marinilabilia sp.
CAAACTCAATTGCGTCGGCGCAAGCCATTTGAGTGCGGCGACTAGTTGGCGATGTGTTGGCGATTAAGGTTGCGGCTCAGACAATCTATGTAAATAGTTAAAAATAAAAGCTCGCGGGGATCTGTTTGGCCAAAATCGTTTTTCCCACCAGTCGTGGTCCGATAATGGAAACCACCGGAAAAAAGCCCAGCGAATCGTTAATGCCTGTAATAATCCTCCGCTCTGTCATCGCCAAATAATTTCCTGATTTATTTGAAATATTCATGGTAAAGTAAAATTCCTTACCGTCAACTTATTTTACAGCCACTGTAAAATTCTTTTACATCAAGCACTGGGCGTAAAACATCAAAGTGTTGATAAATAGAAACATATCTGCATTGGTATTGTGCTTGTAATAAATTAAAAGAGTAAATGCTGCTATCAATAATCCGTTAAGCTTTTGGAAAAAACACATGAATCAATGCTTTATATCTAAAAGATAATTTTTGTTAAAACATAGAATGTCAATATTATATGATTTGTCTAACATCAAATCTCTAAAAATCTAACCATCTATTGACTATGATTACACTAAAAAACCTTTTCAAGTACTACGACAACAAATTTCAGCGCACTTATGTGTCAAAGGACATTAACCTGACCATAAACGAAGGTGAATTTGTTACCGTTATGGGGCCCAGCGGGGCTGGAAAATCAACCCTTCTCAACATCATCGGTATGTTAGACGAGCCCAACGAAGGTGAATACTACTTCCTTGACCAACCAGCTCATGAGCTTAAAGAGAAGAAAAAAACCGAATTTCATCGGAATTATGTGGGTTTCATATTTCAGGCTTTTCACCTGATTGATGAAATGACCGTAGCCGAAAACATCGAAACTCCTCTGATTTACAAAGGTGTAAAAAGCAAGGAACGCCAATCCATGGTGGCCGATATGCTTGACCGCTTTAATATGGTGGCCAAAAAAGATTTGTTCCCTGCCCAACTCTCGGGTGGACAACAGCAGTTGGTAGGTATTGCACGTGCAATTGTGGGCAAGCCCAAACTTTTGCTGGCCGACGAACCTACCGGCAATCTGCATTCCGAACAAGGAAAAGAAATTATGAAACTGCTGCAAAAATTAAACGAAGAAGGCATCACCATTATTCAGGTAACGCACAATGAGGATTTTGCGGCTTATGGTAAGCGCATCGTGAGAATTGCTGACGGAAGAATTGAAAGTGATGAAATAGTATCAAGCCTAGCTCAACCTCAATTATCGTGAGCTGGGAAAGCTGGAAAACAGCGAAGAGGACGAGATCTGAATGAGAGGGCCTCCCCAACCCCTGCCGGGGAGGGGCTTTAGGTTTCTGCGGATATTTGAGGATGTATGGTTAATCAGAAATGAGCAGAGCGTAAAGCGTTGGAGGGTAGAAAAGTAGAATGGTAGGATGGTGAGAGGGTGGTTGGGTAAGAGCATCGGCCACAACCCCAACTGCGTCAGTGTAGGCCATTTGAGCGTGGCGACCGTTTGGCGTTTGTCAGTGCGGCGACTGGTTGGCGATTGAAGGAGTGGAATGGTTAAAAGGTGAAATAGCGATAAACTGCCATAGAGTTAGCTTTGATAAATGATATGGATTAAAAAATAAAAGCCATGATATTGCACAACTTAAAGCAAATCCTGAGAAATGCACGCAGAAACGGAGTGATGAGTTTCGCAAAGCTCTTTGGACTGAGCATTTCATTTTTTGTGGTTCTTTTTGTTGCCGGGTACGTTTACTACGAAACCAGTTTCGATAAAAGTATTCCCGACCATGAGTTGATTTTCCGATGCCTGATGGAGGGACGAATGAACGATCAGGATGTAAGTTTTGCAGTAACCAGCCCCGAAATGGCCCAAACCATAGTAGCAGATATTCCCGAGATTACTGAGGCTGTGAGGTTGTTAAACAGGGGAGAAACATCCATTACCCATAATGACGAAACCTTTAATGGAGGCCCTGTCTTTTGGACTGACCCTGAATTCTTCTCATTTTTTAGTGTCCCTATTATTACAGGGATCGACAATCCGCTGGCATCACAGAATGGCGTCGTCATAACCAGAAGCCTGGCAGAAAATATTTTTGGATCAGCCGATGATGCTTTAGGGAAAAGCATCAAACTGGGGGGCGATGATGCTATTGTTACAGGCGTATTTAGGGATTTGCCAAAGAATTTTCATTTGAGGATTAATCTTATCCAATCGTTACAGAAATCCAACCCCGGGAATGTTGGCTGGGGCTCACAAAATTATTATACATACTTTAAAACCAGTAAACCTGTTACCAATATTGAGGAGTTAAACTTTAAATTAACAAAAACGGTTTACACTTATTACGATAACCAGATAGATGGAGCAAAGGCCAAAACATTTAACGATTTAATGTATGATCCTAATCTTTATGTTTTTTTTCCTGCAGAGCGCTTAACAGATATTCATTTTAGCAATCATAAATTCGACCCGGCAGTTACATCAAACAAAACATATATCTACGGGGCTGTTGCGCTGGCATTTCTGGTTCTGCTGATCTCATCCATAAACTTTGTAAACCTGACAATAGCAAATGTATCCACGCGCCTAAGGGAGGTTGGAATTAAAAAGACATCAGGCGCTACAGTGTATGACCTTGCCCGGTTCTTTCTTTACGAAGCTCTTGTTTTTCTGCTGAGTGGATTTGCTTTAGCTTTAGTGATTTATGGTGTGATTAGGGAAAATCTGATTGCATTTCTGGGTTTTGATATTTCATTGACAAGCAAGGATTATCTGATTACCATAGGTGCTGTACTTGTTGGGTTGCTCATCTTAAATTTAGCATCAAGTATTCTTCCGGTTCTGAAAATTTCCCAAAAAAGAGCTTTATTTCTAATCAGAGATCAAAAACCTGTTAGACGGAGCTTCCCCGTAAAGAAACTTTTTGTTATAGCCCAATTCTTCCTTGCAGTATTAATTATCCTAAGTTCTTTTATTGTTCAGAAGCAGGTGAACTATATGGTCAACAAAGATCGGGGTTATGATTCCGATAATGTGATTACACTCAATATGTGGCCAATGAATCCTGAAACCAGAAGGTCTTTTATAGAACAATTGAAAACCTTTACTGCTATTGAATCGGTTGCAACGAGTGATGCCTATTTTGGTGAAGATCCAAGTATGAATGGTGCCTACTTTGGAGCGAGTGAGGATGGGAACTATTTTCATACTACTGTTCTGCCTGTTGACCATGAATTTATAAACACCTTCAAATTGGAAATGGTAGAGGGGCGTTTCTTCGAAAAGGACAGGCAAACGGATAAAAAAGCTGTTGTTCTTAATGAAACAGCCAGAGATCACTATTTGGGCGAAGGGTCGCTGATAGGCACAAGGGTAATTGTTGATGGAGACTATGATGTAATTGGGATCGTTAAGGACTTTAATTTCCGCTCATTACACCATCCCATTCAACCCCTGGTAATGACAAGTGTGGATAATTTCGGGATGGTTTACGTGAAGATCAGCGGCAATCGAATTGCAGAAGGATTAAGTATTATTACAGAGCAATGGGAAAAATCAGAAATTCCTATTCCATTTCATTACAGGTTTCACGATGAGGTTTTGTCAAGACATTATGTAAAAGATCAGCAGGCAAAAAAACTGCTTATGTTGCTAACCCTGATTGCCATTGCCATCGCTTGTGTTGGACTATATGCAATAAGTTTTTTCTCTATTGTTAAGCGTACCAAGGAGGTAGGTGTTCGTAAGGTGAACGGAGCTTCTATTGCCGAGATCCTTGCCCTGCTCAACAAAGACTTTGTAAAATGGGTCGCCATTGCCTTTGTCATAGCCACCCCTATTGCCTGGTACGCCATGAACGAGTGGCTTCAAAACTTCGCCTACAAAACCGAACTGAGCTGGTGGATATTTGCGCTGGCAGGGTTTCTGGCACTGGGTATCGCCTTGCTGACTGTGAGTTGGCAGAGCTGGAAAGCGGCGAGGAGGAATCCTGTGGAAGCACTCAGGTATGAATGATTTACTAATCCGTTATTTAATGACCAAAAATATAAGAATAGTATTTCGAAAAGTCAGGAACGATAAAACTTTATCGGTTCTTAAACTGGCAGGTTTAGTACTTGCATTTCTTGTTACCATTTTCTTGGTATGCAATATTACTTACCATAGGTCATTTGATCGTTTTCATGAAGGTTCTGAACGAATTTACAATGTTTATATTGATGAGACTTATAGAGGGACAAAGGATATTTACGGAGAATGCCCCCTGGCTGTTGGAACGTTTTTAAAAGATTTGTTTCCCGAAGTGGAAAATACAGTTAGAACAAAAAATAAATTAGATGTAAGCATTTCAGAAAATAATAAAACCACTTTTATAGAAAATGTTATTTGGACTGATCCTTCTTTTATCAATGTATTTGAGCTTGACTTAATTTCGGGAAGTAAAACTTCATTTTTAAAGCACTCGGTCGAAGTTTATATTGCTGAATCGCTTTCTAAAAAGATTTTTGGCGATTTAAATTCTGTTGGGAAAATCATAAAAATTAATGACCGGGATTTCACAATCGCTGGAATTTTTAAAGACTACCCACCAAATTCACATCAGAAATTCTCTGCATTGTTGCCACTAGAAAGTTATGTCCCTAACTACGATACTTACAGTTGGGAAAGCTATGAATTTCTAACGTATATAAAATTTGAAAAAGGAATAGACCAGGAAGATTTTGAAAACAAGGCCCAAAAAATCATTAACGATTATTGGGTGCCATGGCTCAAAACGCATTACAATTTGGATTTTGTTTTTGATGATGAGAATTCATTGGAACTTAAACTTATTCCAGTTTCCGACATTCATTTACAAGGTTCTTTTGTGTCAAGTTTTGAAAATGAAAGCAATATTTCAGTAATTTATATTAGTTTAATCATGGTTTTGGTGTTACTGCTCATTGCCTATTTTAACCTCATGGGATTTGCTTTTTCGAAGGGAAAGAAGCACCAATTTCAACTCAATATCAAACGGTGTCTGGGAGGGTCAAAAAATGATATTACCAGCGCATTTGTCATTGAAAATCTTGTTTATACCTTTTTCTCTTTTTTGATTGCTTCCGTGATTTCAGTTTTTGTATTTAATCTTGACCTTCAGATTCTATTGGACTTATCAAATATCGCCTTAACTAACTATATTTTCCCTTTTGCCGCCTTGTTATTTATAGCCAGCCTGATTGCCATTTTGTTTGGACTAATTTTAGGACTCTATTTTGGACGAATCTCAATGAAGACTGGCGTTATTAAATCAGTCGGTTACTCTACGTTTTGGTTAAACCGCGCCATGTTGATTACACAGATGGCTGCTTCAATCATATTGTTAATTTGTATAGCCGGAATCTACAAACAACTAAAATATATATCTGCTTTTGACCTTGGGATTGACACTGAAAACGTGGTTGTTATTAATCAGGCATACAAAATAAGGAATCATTACGATGCCTTTAAGAATGAACTTAGAAAATCTCCTTTAATAAAGGAAGTTGCTTGTTCAAATTCCTATCCTTTTAATGAAATGAATACTGGAAGTTATATTCCTGTTGATTCGCCTGACGATACCCCGTATCCTTTCCCTTATTTCCTAACCGACATAGGTTTTCAGGAAGTATTTAATTCCAAGATGGTTGAAGGTCGGTGGTTCTCCGAAGAAATTGCCAGTGATGAAAATGCTGTTATTCTGAACCAGGCTGCGGTTAAAAAAATGGGATTTCAGAATCCGATAGGGAAAGAATTTTATAATGATTTATCCAAAACTCAAAAGGTGAAAGTCATAGGTGTGGTTGAAGATTTTAACTTTCGCTCATTACATCATGAAATTGAACCGCTCTTATTTTCGCCTATTAAAAAAGGTGATTACTGGCGATATATCGAAATAAAAGGAACCGAATCAAATAGGAATATTCTGTTGAGTGAGATTAATACGGCATGGAGTAAAGTAGCTGAGAATGAATATATGAACTATTCGTTTCTTGACGACCGGGTGACTATGTTATATGAGAAGGAACGAAAAGCTAAAAGTTCAATTGGACTTTTCAGTCTGATTGCAGTCCTGATTTCTTGTTTTGGTTTATTGGGAACTGTGCTGAATATTTCTAATGAAAAGACCAAAGAAATCGGCATCCGAAAAGTTAACGGCGCTAAAATATGGGAGGTGATGGCCCTGCTCAACAAAGACTTTGTTAAATGGGTAGCAATTGCCTTTGTCATAGCCACACCCATTGCCTGGTACGCCATGAACAAATGGTTGCAAAACTTCGCCTACAAAACCGAATTGAGCTGGTGGATTTTTGCGCTGGCAGGGTTGCTGGCGTTGGGAATTGCGTTGCTGACGGTAAGCTGGCAAAGCTGGCGGGCGGCTAGGAGGAATCCTGTTGAAGCTCTGCGATATGAGTAAGTGGCATGGGGAAAAGAACACAGAGCAAAGAGCAGGGAGCAAAGGGTAGTAAGGGGAAATGGTATTAACTCATCAGTTCACCAGTTTATCTACTAAAAACCAAACAATATGATAAACCTAAAATTAGCCATCCGGCACTTGTTGAAAGATAAATTTTTTGTGACTGTCAACCTGGTTGGATTGACAATAGCCATGGCTGTGGCTTTGGTAATTTTTGCGTTTGTCAGGTATCACAACTCATTCGATCGGCATGTGGGCGGTTTTGACAGGACTTACCGAATTATCAGTCGAATTGACAATGGCACCTTCTGGGCTTCCACTTTTTCCGCGTTCGATAAAGCGCTGAAAGACCAACCCGAAATAGAGACTTACACAACTTTCTACAAAAATGATGAGCAGTTTGATTTGCTGGCTCGTGAGAAACAAGTAAGAATTACCGATCCGGTTTATGGAGACAGCCGGTTTCTTAAGTTTTTTAAGATAAATCTGAAATCAGGTGATGTATCTTCTATTGAAGAACCCAATACGGTTTTGTTGAGCGAGAGTACTTCAAGAAATTTATTTGGTGATGAAAATCCTGTTGGGAAAATGGTGCAGGTTAAATATAATGTACAGGAGGAGGCGCAAAACCGTAATTGTCGGGTGGGGGGTGTTTGGGAAGAGAATCAGGAAAATTCTCATCTGAAATATGATTTAATTTTTTCTAAGTTCGGGCATTATGAACAAACGTTGAATCAAATCGACAGGATGAAGGTTTATGGAGCGTATGTTTTTTTAACGCTTTATGATAATACTGATGTCGAAGCTTTAACTGGTAGGTTCAACTCATTGCTGAAACCTCTGATTGGTGATGCTCAAGGGCCGCCGCTGGAGGCATTTGAGTCCAGACTTCAGCCACTTCGGGAAGTTCATTTTTCTCCCGGAATGATTCGTGATATTTCTGTTGCAGTCAGGCAATCTCATTTGAATATTTTGCTGATTGTGGGCCTGCTTCTGTTTATGACTGCATTGTTCAATTTCCTGGTTATGGACGTCACAATCAGGGAATCTAATCAGAAACAATCCCGTATCATGCAAATTATGGGCAGTTCGCGTTCCCGGATCTGGTTGTATCACCTTTGGAGAGTAAAGATATTGGTCTTAATAGGGGCTTTTTTGGCAATAATGATTATTCTTTTCTCTTCAGGTTTGATAAGTGACTTTTTTGTTGGCTGGACGGTAGATTTTGGAAATGCCGCTTTTTGGGGACATGTTTTGGTTCTTTCAGTATTAGTGATTCTTGTTGCAGGAGTGAGTGATTTGAGAAATGTTTTTAAAAGAGAAAAAGCCCTTTCTACAGATGGAATGAAGAGTTTGTTTCCTTTATTGTTGTTTCAGTTTGCCATCGTGGCAGGATTGATTGCGTTTGGATTACTACTGAACAAACAAATTGACTTTATCCGGGATAAAGATCTGGGGTACAACCCCGAAAATGTTGCTATTATCCGTGTTTCGGGGCCCCGGAATGAAAAAATAAAGGTGTTGAAAGAAGAAGTGTTAAAAATACCGGGAGTTGAGCATGCAGCAACTGCTCAGCATTATCCGGGATTCCGCCTTCAGGATCTTAATCTGGAAACAGACAATCAGAACATCCCTTTTAAGTTTGCTATGGTGGGGCCTGATGTAATGAAAACTTTGGATATTAAAGTGAAAGATACATTCAATTCGAATAAAGATTTTTCGATTCTGATTAATGAATCATTTTACAACACCCTCAGACAGTCATATTCGCACGAGGATATTGTTTCGGGAAATTTCCCGGGAGCCGATAGTGATTCTCCGGAAAAGATTGATTTTTTTGTGAGTGGGGTGGTGGAAGATTTTCATTACAATTCGCTTTATTCCGAGGTTGGAAACTTCGCCTTTTTTGTGCAGGGCCTGACAGATACTTTTCATCGGTTCTTACTGGTCAAATATGATGACGGAAAGGAACAGCAGGTTATGGAGGGCATTGGCAAGGCTTTCGCTTCGATTTACCCCGGGCCGACTTTTGAACCCATTTTCCTTGATGAGCAGTTGAGGTTGCAATATGAGTCTGAAGAACGGTTGTTATCCGTAACTGGTTGGTTTGCCATATTAACGGTGCTTATTGCCGTTACCGGCCTTTTTGCTTATTCCGGTTACTCAGTCCGTCGCCGCACCAAAGAGATAGGTATCCGAAAAGTGAACGGAGCTTTGGTTTCTCAGGTGGTATGGTTGCTTAATAAAGGTTTGCTGAGATGGGTTGCGATTTCCTTTTTTTTGGCGGTGCCTTTTACATTGTGGGGAATGACTGAATGGTTGAAAAACTTTGCTTACCATACTTCTGTGAGTTGGTGGATATTTTTTCTAACAGGCCTGATTGTATTTGCAATAGCGGTTTTTACAGTCAGTTGGAACAGTTGGCGTGCAGCAATACGGAACCCTGTGGAGGCGTTGAGAGATGAGTGAGGGGGCACAGAGCACAGGGCATGGGGCAAGGATGGTAGAGGGGAAGGATGGTGAAAAAGTTAAATGGTGAAAGCGTTGGCCAAAAAACCTACTGCGTCAGCGAAGGCCATTTTGAGCGTGGCGACCCGTTGGCGTTTGGAGAGGGAGCATGGAGTTGAATGGTCAGAGGGTAGAAGGGCGGAATGGTTGGATGGAGCTTTTACGGTATTTCTGGAGACATTGAGCATTATCTGTCTTTGCAAATGCCTATCCCCTTAAGTGGTTGTCATTTTGAACGTAGTGAAGAAATCTGAACTCTTTAACTGGACACCAGTGTAAGGATATGATATTTTTTAATAATCTGAGAAAAAAATAAGATGATGTTTTTTAAAAATGTAAAGCTGGCTTTAAGGAGTTTGTTGAAAAACAAGACAGTAAGTATCCTTAATCTTACAGGGCTCACAATCGGGGTTACTGTTAGTTTGCTCATTCTCATGTTTGTTATGAAAGAGCGGAGTACCGATAAATTTATCCCTCAGGTAGAGAATGTTTTTTGTCTCACCAATAATAGCAGCACTTATCTGTCACAATATATGGTGAATCTGGTTAAAGAGGAAGTTCCTGAAGTTGATAAGGTTACTTATTGTACGGTTGACTGGTCTTCTCAGGTCTTTCTGGAAAAAGAAAATCAAAGTTTTAAAGTGGAGAAAATGTTGACCGCAGATTCATGTTTTTTTCGCGTCTTTCAGTTTGAACCTGTATGGGGAGTCCCGGGCGAAGCCTTAAATACCACCAACAAAGTGGTTATTACCCGCTCGCTGGCAGAAAAGATATTCGGAAAAGAAAACCCCGTTGGCAAAACCGTGACCTACAATGCTACTTACCTCCAAAATGAGGAATTGGAAGTAAGCGCTGTAATTGAAGACTTTCCGCAGAATTCTTCCTGGGATTTTGATGCCGTCCTTTCATTTCAGACCAACTATAAACTGGATTGGTACGTCGATAACATGCAGGATTGGGGAACTCAGAACTATAAAGCATTTGTCCGGGTTAACAACAATGCCTCTGCAGAATATGTGAACAATAAGCTTGAGAATATTTCGCTGGACAAAGTTCCTGATGACTTTAAGAAAGAGATCGATTTCAGTCTGTTTCCCTTCAGTCAGGTTTATTTTTATTTGCATGAGCTTGCCTTGTTGAAACATGGAGACCCCCTAACCCTCTCAATAATTGGAATAGTCGGTCTGCTTATCCTTCTTCTGGCATGTGTTAACTACATAAATATGGTGACGGCCTAAAGAGAAAAGAGGTATAAAAATGTAGGTATTCTAAAAACGATGGGGAGTAGCCGCAGAAGAATCATTCAACAGGTTACCATTGAATCCGGTTTGCTTCTGGTCTTTTCAGTGATGCTATCCATTGTTTTGGTGCTTGCCTCGTTGGATTGGATTAATAATCTGACCAATTCGGGGTTTACAAAGGCTAGCCTGCTCAAACCTGAATATTTGGTGCTTCCCATGGTAATGCTTGGCCTCATGATGGTACTGACAGGCATTATTCCAGGTTATTTTTTTAGTAAATTATCGCCAACCTTACTGCTGAGAAAACAGGTTTCCGGCAAAAGAAGCAACATGTTCAGGAACGGCTTACTGGTCTTTCAGTTTTCTGTTTCTATTGCATTAATTGCTGCCATTTTGCTGATAAACCGGCAAAATAGTTACATGCAGGGACAGGATGCAGGGTTTGACAGGGAAAACATAGTTTATTTTAGCATCAACGATGATATTTATGAGAATATTGATGCTTTGAAAAACGAACTCAATTCTATTCCTGAAATTGTTGACTATACCTTCTCTGAAAATGTGCTTGTGAATAATGATCAAAACTGGGGACGGGAATTTATAAATAAGGGAGATAAGTATGACATTTCTTTTTCGAAGTTGGCGGTGACACCAAACTTTTTCGATTTCTTTGGGATTGAATTGACTGAAGGCTCTGGTTTTGACGATTATTCGAAAGAGAAGTCGGATCTTATCTTGAATGAGACTGTACGAAAAGAATATAATATTCAAAATCTTGAAGATGCCAGGATGATTACTTCAGCGCCCGGAGATGGGAGAATTGTAGGAGTTGCAAAGGATATTAATTTTGAATCTCTGCATGTCCCTGTACGATCTGCAATTTATATGTGTTCGGGCGAATGCGATGAGGTGCTTTATTTGAAAATTAATGCCGGCAATTTCTCCAGATTTAGCAAGACTCTCAATAAGGTGGAACAAACCTGGAATCAACTTTCACCCAATTTCCCCATGGAATATCACTTTCTTGATCAATCCTGGGAAGCATTGTACGCTAAAGACTTCCAGTTTCAGAAAATCCTGTTTTATACCACGTTTATTTCTATACTTCTTTCATGCTTTGGACTTATCGGGTTGACCTATTTTGTGATGGAACGTCGCACCAAAGAAATAGGGGTTCGCAAAGTAAATGGTGCTAATGAAATAGAAATTCTGACTTTGCTCAATAAAGACTTTCTGAAATGGGTAGCCATTGCTTTTGTAATCGCTACCCCCATTGCCTGGTACGCTATGCACAAATGGCTGCAAAACTTTGCGTACAAAACCGAACTGAGCTGGTGGATATTTGCCCTGGCAGGTGTCTTGGCTTTGGCAATTGCATTGGCCACTGTTAGTTTTCAAAGCTGGCAGGCGGCGACTCGTAATCCTGTGGAGGCGCTGAGGGATGAGTGAGAGTGAGAGTGCAGAGGGCACAGAGCAAAGGGCATGGGGTAAGGATGGCGAAAAGGTTAAAGCGTTGGCCAAAAACCAGACGGTGTCACCCCAGGCCTATTTGAGCGTGGAGACCGGTTGGCGTTTGGAGGGGGAAAACCCGATTGCGCCAGGGTAGCCTACTTGAGGGTGGTGACCGTGACCCTTTGGCGTTTGAAAGAGGTTTTGACTCTTGCAAAGAAGTAGATGATAGTCAAAGCCAGATAGATTGCTGCCTGTGCATACAAATATAACACCTCGTTTTTTACCATTGACAAGTCGTTTCCCATGGTCCTTAATTTTAAGTATGCCGGAATGGCTGTGGTGGAGGGAAATATCTTTGATAATCCCACCAGCCAGTCAGGTATGGCAGATACAGGCCAGGAAATGTCACTTAAAAAGAGGGCAATGGGCGACAGAAACAGCATAAATACAATGGACGATTCGCGATGTTTGAACAGGGTAGATAGTCCGATTCCCATAAATATTACTGCAAGCAGGAATGGGAAAAGTAACATTAATATTTCTGTTATATTCGATTTGTCGGGAAAATTGAACCAGTCGTGAACCAGTACAACTGCCACTCCAATGTTTAGCAGCGAAATTAAAAGATAAGCCCCGGTTTTGCCGAAGATCAGTGGTATTAATTCTTTTCTGCGTTTGTCAGGGGGCAGTACAAATGGAGATTTTTTCGATTCGGAGAAAGAACCTCCCATAATTCCGATACCAATCAGAAGAGTCTGTTGAATAATGAGGAGTATTAATCCGGGCATAATAAAACTGCCGTATGATGAGGCGGGGTTGTAAAGAATATGTGTTTGTGCATCAAGAGGATTGCTGGAAATAGCAGCCTGCTCAAGTGATTTGCCTTCTGTGAGGTAGCGTTTTACCGAAATGCCGCCAGAGAAGTAGGCATTTACATATGAGGCTGCCATAAACTGGGTTTTGTATTTCAGGAAATAGCTACCATCGGCATAGACTGCTACATTGGTCTGTTTTTCATTTAATATGTCCTCCTGGAAGTCCCTCGGAATCAGGATAACCCCGGTAATTTTGTTTGACATGAACAGTTGCTCAGCTTCTTTGAGGTTTTGTGGTTCCATGGTTACTTCTACCTCCCGCGTGGCATCGAGCATTGCCATATACTTGCGGCTCAAAGCACTTTGATCCAGATCAACCACTCCAACAGGCAAATCGGTCAGAATTTCATTGGAATACCCGATGGAATAAATGATAGGATAGATAATCATTGCCCCGATAAGAATTAATATCGCTCCACTGTCAGAGAAGATGGCTTTTAATTCTTGTAGCAAATGTCTTGCTGTCAGTTCTATGTTGTTGATTTTGTTCTTTGTTGCTTGCATTATCTTAAATATTTAGTGTCAGCAAGAAAACTCATGCTTTTTACGCGTGCTTGATAAGAAGGCGGCAAGTGCATGGCATGCGATGGCTGAAAAACAGGAGTTTACTTTCCGTAAATGACTGTTTTTAAGACAAGTATGGCGCAGCAATTGTCGTTTTCCTGCAAGCACTATTTACTGTTTACCCCAGCACCGTTTATCTTTTAAACAGCGTTTGTATAGCGGTAAAAAGGCAATGGATACGGCCATGAAAATCAGGATGTAGCAGAGGTATGGCAAGGCCTCTCTTACAGGCGCTCCGCGAAACGACTGGGAGATCATGATTTTTTCCCACCAGGTAAATGGAAATAATACGGTTAAAAAGCGGGCGGGGAGGGGCATTCCTTCAGTGGGGAAGGTTAAACCGGAGAAGGTAATACCCATCATTATATAGGCCCCTCCAAGCGACAAAGACAATCGCAGGTTACGGGTAATGGCTACCAGCATCACACCCATCATTTGATAGGTTAAAACAGTGATGAGCTGACTAATAAAAATGAAAGTATAACTTCCATTTAGTGGCAAACCTTCAATCACATATAAAAGATAATTTATAACCATGGCACATCCCCAGAATATGAGGGTGTATGGAAGCATCTTCCCAAGCACTGCAAGACGAATACTGTTGTTACCCGCCTCCAGTAAGGCCGGTCCGGTACCTAGCTTTAGTTCATTTCCAAAAGTGTATATCGACGAAAGGAATGTGAATAAGTACAGCATTACAAACAGCAAGGCAGAGTTGAGAAAGTAATTGTAATTCGTATAAGGGTTAAAAAGCACATGCTTACTGATGCTGACCGGCATAACCCGAGCCATGGCTTGTTCCCTGTTTTTCCCTGATAACATGAGTTTTTTTAGCTGTATGCCGCCCGAAACAGTCTTTAGAGTGGTAAGAACCGAACTTTGAATGATTCCTGCCTTTAGCACATTGGTGCCGTTGATGTAAACAGGTACAGAAGCTTCAACTCCTTGAAATACGGATTTCTCCAGATCGTTTGGAAGTAAGACGATGGCATCAACCGATGCTTGTTGCAAAAGTTTGCGGGCCTGAAAAATGTCAACAGGTTTTTGGGTCACTGCCACATCAGGTGCAGCATTTAGAGCATTGCTTATTTTTACTGAAAGAACAGAGTTGTCATTATCTACCACTGCGATGGAGAAATCACGGGCAGTGCCCTGCCTGAAAATAAAAAACAGCAAAAAGATGCCAATTATCGGCCCGCCGAACAGCAAAAAACGGTAGGCATGATTCTGTTTGATTCGTGCGATTTCCCTCAGTAAGACGGTAATTACAGGATGCTTTTTATGTTCGTCCATTCTATTCAAATTCAGAAAGATTAACAACCGCTGTCATGCCGGGTCTCAGATCTTCAATTTTGGAAACAGGCCGTGCCTCTATTTCAAACGATTTCAGGTCAAACTCTCCTGAGGTCTTTGTGGCATTCCAGCGGGCAAAACTTCCGGAAGGACTTATGTAGGTGACTTTGAATTCACGGTTTTTACCATCCAGGGCCGGTAGTACTGCCTTAAATGTGGTACCCATTTTAAAGTGGCTCATATAATCTTCGCGAATATAGAAGGTAACCCAGATGTCTTCAAGGTCCAGCAGCGTCGCCACCGGAAAGCCGGTTGAAACCAATTCACCTTCTTCCACATTGACACCCGAGACTTCCCCATTGGCAATGGAGTAAATGGTGGTTTCGTCGAGGTAGGCCCTGACCTGGTCAATGGCCGCATCAGCCCGTTGCACAAGTGCTTCGGCAGTAACTTTGTCTTCTTCTCTGGTTCCCTTTTCTGCCTTCTGCCATACTAGTTTGGCGGCTTTGGCCGTTTCTCGGGCCGCTTTCATTTTTGTCTCGGTTTCGTCGCGTTGTTGTTCAGGCACCACACCTTCCTGAAATAAGTTGCTGATTCGCTCAAAGGTTTTTTCCGCAAACCGGGCAGCAGCCTCTGCTTTAACATATTGGCTGTAGGCAGCAGCAATGTCTTCTTCGCGAGCTCCGTTTTTTGCCTTTTTGTTTTGAGCACCGGCAGCCATTCTTGCTGCATTTGCTTCGGCAAGTTTAGCGTCAATTTCCGGACTGCTGATTGAAAAAATTAGATCTCCCTTTTTCACTTGCTCTCCTTTTTTTACGGCCACATTGCTTACCCTTCCGGGGACTTTCGATGCAATATTGAATTGTTTGGCTTCTATCTCTCCCTGCAGAATTACCGGTTCGGGTTTCATTATTGTTATGAAAGTATAAACGATAAAAGCAACAATTGCTGTCATTATGGTTATTGTGCTTAATGTTTTTTTATTCATCGTGTTAATATTTTTTATTTTACAGGATTGTTAATAATTGATTCAATGCTCCCATTTCACCATTTGCCTGGGTTGATGGCAATCTGATTTTCGGTGCGGATGCCAAGCCCGAAATTCAGATGTATTACAGCGACTCAAAGATGGTGTTGTCACCATAACTGTAATTCAGAAATTCCTCAGGTGTTCCGGTACTCTGAAAAAATTGCGCCAGGGCCACATCGTAGTCGTACATCACTTTTATTCGTTTGACTTTTACCTGCATGACTTTGGTATGTGCCTCCACCACCGAAGTGGAGGTGGCAAGGCCTTCCCTGAAAGCTTTTTCGGTGCTGGCACTGTATTCACTGGCGAGTTCCAGGGTCGTTTCCAGCTCTGTTTTTTGTTCCATTTGCATTTGCAACTCATGATAGAGTTTAGTGAGGTAGGCTGTGAGGTCTTTTTTAGCTTTTTGTTCCGCATATTCCACCTGATGATGAATGGTGGCACTGGCCCGAATATTGTTTTTTCTGGTCATTCCCTCGAACAGCGTCCACTTCAGGCCCACACCAACCAGCCAGTCAGGCGTATAGTATGAAAGATTTTTATCAGCAAGATGGTAATTACCCATGGCTGCAACTGTTGGTAAATAGGCATTTTTTTCGATCTGGTGTTTTATATCCACAAGCTCCATTTTGCCTTGAATCTGTTTTAATTGAGGGTTGGAACTTTTAGCCGTCTCAATCCATCTGGCTATGTCTTCGATGTTTTTGTTGATAAACAGCCGGCTTACAGGAGTTACCCTTTGAAGTGAATCCTCCGCCAGTGTAGCCGCTAATCCCGACCGGATGATTTCAATATTACGCTCTGCTTCTTTTAGTTCCCGCTCTGCTTCATTTTTTGCCACTTTAGCATGGAGTAGTTCAACTTTCGCAATCATACCATTCTTGAAAAGTTTCGTTGCATCATGGTAATGGTGATCGATGTTCTCAACCATTTTTTGGCGCAATTTTACTATCTCCTGACCCAGAACCAGACCATAGTAGCGCGATACCAACTCAGTTAAAAGAATCCCTTCTGTTTGTCGAAGTTCTTCTTTACTGATGTCCCTGTTGACATTAGCTGCCTGGTTGGCACCACTGATTTTGCCTCCTGCGTAAATGGGCCAGACAAATCCTGCGGATACTGTTGCAAAATTCTTTTCCTGTATCATTTTATCCCATTCAGCCGATTTAATTTCTTCTTCTGCCGCAAGCAATTGCTGACGAACGGCTGCTGTACTCTGGGCATCGGGCAGGGTTGGTACCTGCTGGTTGGTTGTGGGATCCGGATTGGGCACACCGTTAAAGACACCAAAATTCCCGAGTGTGTTGTAAAGCGGGGTGATGGCATCCCTGACGGGAGTCAGATCCAGATGCAACGGATCAGACATGGATACAGCCTGTGCATTGAGTGAAACGGTGGGATACCTTAATCCACGGCGTGATTTTATTTCATACGATCTTTGTTTTACTTCTTCTCTCTTGCGCTGAAGTGCGGGGTTGTTTTCCGACATCATTTGCAGAGCGTCTTCAATAGTCAGCAAATGCGGTGACTGAGAATTGCCCATTGACGGGAATAGCAGGAATATGCATAGAAGTCCTGATAAAATTCTTTCTAAATCCATTTGATCTTATTTTAGAAACTTGTTTATGAGGTAAAAAAGATGCTTTTCGTCCGATTCGGAAATGATTACCTCTTTCTGACTCTTTTTAAATCTTTGATTGATAAACTGAAGACTGTTGATGAATAGAATGAGGTAAAGATCATCCTCGGTGATCCGGGGGTCCAGGCTATTGGATTTTTGACCTCGCTCTTTTAGTCTATTTATGACCTGAAAATTATTCTCACGGATGTTGGGATCAATTACAAAACTGTAATCATTCGTCAGAACATACAGAAACTTTACCTTAATGGGCTCTGTGTTTGCCAAATTTACAAATCTGTGAATGATGGTCTCTATGCTTTCAATAAACGGGGCGTGGTCGGGCTCCAGTTCTTCAAAAAGGATGATGAATTCCTGGTAAACTTCCTGGAAGATGGTGTTAACCATTTCATACTTGCCTTTATAATGCATGTAGAAATATCCTGTGGCCACTCCTGCGTCTTTCGATATCAGGGCTGCTGATGCACCTCCGAATCCATGCTGAACAACCAGCTTCATCGTTGATTGCTTCAGTCGTTCGATTTTGTTTTGATCTGTAATTCGTGCCATTTCGCTATAATGAATGAATGTTCATTTATTAATCGCGAAGTAAGCAATTGTTTTTTAATTCTGCTATGTTATAGATGATGTTTTAACACATATTTGGTAATTTTAACCTCAGATGTTGTGGCCAGATGGTTTTCCATAAGGAAGAGGAAAGACAAACAGGATTGGCAGACTGCAGAGTGTAACAAATATAAGGTCTTAGACGTCATATTATTTCTGAACATCAACTTAATTAAACATTTTACACATGAAGACACTGATTTTTGTTTTGGGAATGTTCTTAGCGTTAAATATTTATGCGCAGGAAACTATGGATGCAAAAGAGATTATTGAGATGATCAACAGAGGTGAAGCCGTAAATCTCAATGGAGTGAAAATTGTAGGAGAATTGGATTTAACAGATCTGGAAAACCGGATACAAGAGCGGGGAAACAAGGATTCCTATTTTAGTCAGGTTGACGTGGAACTGATTTTCTTTAATTGTGATTTTACAGATGATGTATTGGCTTTTTATTGTGAAGAGTATTCAGATAAATGTTTCAGGGCCAATTTTAAAGAATCTGTGACTTTTATTGATTGCACTTTCAGTGGAGAGACTTCATTTAAGTATTCGAATTTTTCGGGTGGAGCAGTGTTTAATAAAAACATCTTTACTCAAGAAGCCAACTTTAAATATTCTAAATTCCAAGGTGAAGTAACCTTTCAGGGTTGTAGCTTTCGCGATGAAGCCAACTTCAAATATGCTGATTTTTCGGGTTATGTAAATTTTTATGAAGTTGATTTTATGAAGGAGGCAGATTTCAAGTATACAAAATTTTCAAACGGAGCCATGTTTAGTGATGCACATTTTCATGAAGAGGTGGACTTTAAATATACGGAATATGAGGAAGATGTAGTTTTTGAAGGTGCGCAATTTGATGGAGAGGTGGATCAAAAGTATTCTAATATTCTTCGAAATCTTCGTTGAACAGTAATTAAAAAAAACTGGTTTAATCAGATTTACAGGGCTGACCGTATCGACCTAGAATATTGTGCTGATGCGGTCTGATAGCGTTGTAGACATTTAACATTTAATTAACTGTCATCTTATAATTACCGCTTAGTTTTGTCTTCTTTAATAAGCCGGTATGTTTAGGAAGGGGGATTTCGGAAAAGATTTTAAATGGGGAATTACCATCAGTGCTTTTCAAAATGAGGGTGCTGCTAATGAAGATGGCAAATCGGCCAGTATCTGGGATTCCTTTACTTCAGATATTTTCAATATCAATGATGGAAATGCGCCGGGTGAGACATCCGGGTTCTATCATAATTACAAGGACGACATAAAACTTACACGTGACCTCGGTTTTGGTGTTTTTCGCTTTTCGCTCTCGTGGCCACGAATTATCCCCGACGGCAAAGGAAGATCCAATCAGAAGGGCATTGCTTTTTACAATCGTGTAATTGATTCTTGTCTTGAGGAGGGTTTGGAGCCATGGGTAACCATATATCATTGGGATCTGCCCCAGTGTCTGGAAGAAGAAGGGGGTTGGACCAACCGCGGGATTCTTCAGTGGTTTTCCAATTATGTGGAGATCGTGACAAAAGCTTTTGGTGACCGCGTGAAACATTGGATTGTAATGAACGAACCCATGACTTTTGTTGGGCTGGGTTATTTCACCGGTTATCATGCTCCTGGTCGCAACGGGATTGGTAATTTCCTGAAAGCTGCCCATCATGCCACTTTGTGCATGGCAGAAGGAGGGCGGATTGTAAAAAAGAATGTGAAGAATTCGGAAGTGGGTGTGGCGTTATCCTGTTCTTACGTAAAACCGGCCAATAAATTGTTTTTTAGCCGTGGGGCTGCCACGCGGGTGGAGGGATTGTTAAATCGATTTTTTATCGAACCGTTGCTTGGACTTGGTTATCCCACAGATATTATGCCCGCACTGAATATTATTAAAAGTTATTTTCTTCCGGGCGACAAGGAACGGTTGGCTTTTGATTTTGATTTTATCGGATTGCAGTATTATTTTCGTGTAGTTGCAAAATTCAGCCTTTTTCCACCGGTTCTTTTTGCCACAGAAGTTCCACCCTGGCAGCGAAAAACGAACTTAAACAGTATGGGATTAGACGTTTATCCTAAAGGGGTGTCTGCGTTACTTGATTTTTTTGCACACTACCAGGGCATTCGAAAAATTTTTCTCACTGAGAGTGGTGTTTGCTATCCTGATTTTTTACGTGGAGACAAGATAAATGATGCCCGCCGGAAAAAGTACCATCAGAAGGTGTTAAAGCAGGTTAGGAAGGCCATTAAAAGAGATATTCCGGTTGCTGGTTATTTTGTCTGGACACTGGTGGATAATTTCGAATGGCGCGAAGGTTTTCAACCGAGATTTGGTCTGGTTTATAATGATTTCAAAACGCAAAAGCGATCTGTAAAGTCTTCGGGGCGATGGTTTAAGGATTTTTTACGAGGAGATTGACCAGGATAGTGAGGACTTTTATTCGGGTGAAAACCCTCGGAACTTATTCAGTTTGCTTCTTTTTGGTCACCCCTTTTCTGAATAAATACGTTAACCAAAAGCCAATGATTTTGAAACAATACTCACTTTTCTAAGCGCGTGAGACTCTAACAGAGATTGTTTTTTGATAAAAAAACCTTGTTTAGAGCCTCACCTGTCAAGATTGGCCTCAAACAAGACTTGCCTCAGCTTGAATATATTTACTTTGGACAGGTTTGATTTTGAAAGAATTGTAGCTTCTAGGGCTTTGACTTTTTAATCGGGGTTTGTTATTTTTATATAACCTAAAAAACACTTGTTATGTCAAAAGTCAATGAACACATTATCGGAATTCTTGTGGAAGACCGCTTCGACGAAGCTCAACAGGTTCAGGAGATTTTAACCCGTTACGGGTGCTCAATTAAGACCCGATTGGGGCTCCACAATGTCAATGGGAACCATTGTTCGCAAGCGGGTGTCATCATTCTGCAACTGATACCTGATGATGAGAAAGGAGAGCTTTTAGTTATGGCAATGAAGAAACTGGAAGGTGTGCAGGTAAAGGAAATGCTGTTTTAGTTTCAAAAAATAAACTATTTTATTTTTTGAAAAAGATTGCTTCGCTTTGCTTGCAATGACTCTGTTCAATAGGTTTTATGCAGGGTTGTTGGTGGTTGATTTTCGGTTCTGCCGAAAATCAATTCCCTACACCCCTCAAATTCCTGCAAAGGTCCGTTCATTGCGAATCCCGACAATTCTTGAAAGCAATCTTTTTTCTTTAATCGGTTACTAATGATTTCTTTTCAAAAGTTCAACTGTATAAAAACTGGACTTAGCCTTACTTAAGCATTGGCAAGCAAATGGCTTTGGTTGCCAATGCTTTGGATTTTTTTTAGGTCATTTTGTGGCTGGCTTCAAATATATGCGTCCCATCTTCGTTTCATCTGTATAAAATTCATTTATGTAAAAGGTTCACGATGTTTCGGTAGAACCTGCAAAATTGATTTTATCCATTTTTGATGACATTTTCTTTCATGGTCGTTTCAAGAATAGAAGTAGTGAATAGTTCATGTTAGTTTTTTTGTGTTGGCAAAAAATCACTAATTTGGCCTGCAATTAAGTAGTGAATAGAATAATCAAGTAATATTAGGATATGAACATTTTCATGATGATGCAGGCGGCAGGCGATGCTGTTGCTGAAGGGGCAGAACTTGCCGAAGGTGAAGAAAAAGTAACCATCGATCTTATCGAGTTGGTAATGCAGGGCGGTTGGATTATGATTCCGCTTTTTCTGCTATCTTTCGTTGCCATTTATATTTTTATTGAGCGCTACCTCGCCATTAAGCGTGCGTCGCGTGAGGATAAGAGTTTTATGAACCGTATCAAGGATTATATTCATGAAGGGAAGATTGATTCGGCTCTTGCATTGTGCGAGGCCAATGACAATCCTGTTTCCAGAATGATAGCCAAAGGTATTACCCGAATTGGACGTCCGCTTAATGATGTGAATACGGCCATTGAAAATGTGGGTAACATGGAGGTGAGCCGCATGGAGAAAGGATTGCCCGTTTTAGCTACCGTGGCGGGAGGCGCCCCTATGATTGGTTTTACCGGTACGGTTATTGGTATGATTAAATCGTTCTGGGAGATGTCCAACGCAGGAAGTAATATCGAAGTAGATATGCTGGCCGGCGGTATTTACACTGCTCTGGTAACCACCGTTACGGGGTTGATTGTAGGTATTATCGCTTATTTTGCCTACAACTGGCTGGTGGCCAGGGTGGAAAATGTGATTTTTAAGATGGAATCGCGCACCATGGAGTTCATGGATCTGCTCAATGAACCTGTACGGTAGTGATGGAATGGAACGGGCCTCAAATGGCCATTAATGATTAATGGAAGAAAACAAACACCATGGCTTTAAAGTCGAGAAGTAAAATAAATGCAACATTCAGCATGTCGTCAATGACCGATGTGGTGTTTTTGTTGTTGATTTTCTTTATGATTACCTCCACGCTGGTGCATCCTACGGCATTAAAATTGTTGTTGCCTCAGAGTCAAAACCAGACTGCTGCGAAGCCACTGACAACGGTATCAATTACCCGTGACTTAAAATTCTTTGTGGAAGAGCGACAGGTTAGTTTTAATCAGATTGAACCGCTGCTGAGGGAAAAAGTAGGACAGAACCCCGAGACTTACATCTCGTTGCATGTGGATGAGAATGTACCTATGAGAGAGGTTGTAAGGGTGATGAACATTGCCAAAAGGAATAAATATAAACTGATTCTTGCGACACGGGCGAAATAAACTTAATTGGAAAGAATTATGAGGGCTATTGAATTCAGATCGAAGACAGATGTGGCAGGCAATCTCCGAATTGATTACCCGGTGCATAAATCGAATAAAAAGGTCCGTGTGATAATTCTTTTAGATGAAGAGGAACAGGCTGAAGATGAAGAAGCCTTGTGGATGAACACTGTTTCAAAGAATCCTGCTTTTGAATATTTGAATGATGATTCTGAGAATATTTACACTGTAAATGATGGAGAGCCTATAGATCATTAAGAATGCTATAGTTCTGGTTCCTTTTCCATTTGATGATTTTTCATCTTTAAAAGTGAGACCGGCATTATGTCTTACGGAAAAAATAGGAAAATTCGAGCATGTTATTATAGCGTTTATTTCGAGTAAGGTAATGGGTGAGATTTTGGAAAGTGATATTATTATCAGAAAAAATTCGGAGGAGTGGAAGGATACAGGTTTGGTAGTTGATTCTGTTATTCGTTTGCATAAGATGGTCACTATTCCAGGTTCCTTAATTCAAAGGAAATTGGGTCATGTTAATTCATCGCTTAAGGCTCAGATAAGAGAAAAGATACAAGGCTTATTTTATTAGTTTTTCAAAAGAGAGACTATTAAGTGTTTTGGTAAAGAGATTTGGAACTAATGATCGATAAATCAAAAAAAGATAAACGTGCCGGAGTGATTGGAAGTACCATCTTCCATGCGGTGATTCTGATTCTCCTGCTGGTGCTTGGTCTTTCAAGTATCCCCAGGGAAGAAGAGGGGATATTGGTCGATTTTGGCGATTCTGATACCGGATGGGGAGCGTCTGAGCCTGTTCGTAACAACCCGACAGGTGAGCGAAATACCCCGCCACCGGTGAGTCAGCCCGAACCGGTTAGTCCCCCGCCTGCCAGTACCCCGGAAACTTCCGAAGAGGCTGTCAATACTCAGGATTTTGAAGAGGCACCAACCATTAGTGAGGAGGAAAAAGCCAAACAGGAAGCTGAGAAGAGAAGACTGGAAGAGGAGCGGCAACGTCAGGTGGAGATAAATCGCCAAAAGCGGATTGAAGAAGAACGCCAACGACAGGAAGAGCTGGAACGTCAACGTCAACTGGAAGAAGAACGTCGACAGCAGGAAGAGCAGGAGCGACAGGCTCAGGAGGCCAGAAGCAATGTTTCCAATGCCTTCAGTAAGTCGGATGGAAGCAGTACTTCCCAGGGAGAGGCGGGTGGTTCCGGCAATCAGGGAGCTCTTGGCGGTGAAGCAGGCGTAGGAACTTATAACGGTAGTGGGAAAGGCGGTAGCGGCACCGGATTTGACCTGAGTGGGCGAACTTTAAGTGGTGCCTTGCCTAAACCGGAATACAATATTCAGGAAGAAGGAATTGTGGTGGTTGAAATAACCGTTGACAGAAATGGTAATGTGGTGAGTGCTGAGCCTATCCTAAAAGGAACCACAACACAGAATTCGTACCTGTGGAGGGTTGCCCGTCAGGCTGCCTTAAAAGCCAAATTTAACAGTAAAGGAGATGCCCCTGCGTACCAGAAGGGAACCATTACTTACCATTTCAATTTGAATTAGAGATTCTACAGATTCTACAGAAGGTTTGTTCTTTGTGGTTTTATGAGAATAGGTGGTTGTCCAAAAGCCATGGGTTTCGTGTTTTTTGTCGTTCTGAACGTCGCGAATGGCCTCATTGTCAGTGGTCTGCAAAACTATAGTCCATGCATTGAAAAAGCTGTAGTGATTTTTTGACAGCCTTTTTTGTTCGCAATTTCTATAGCTTTTCAGCTTGTTTTATCGGGCTTTTTCCCATTGTTTGGATGAAGAAAAGCCGGCTTGAAGCCGGCTATGTTCTGTAATTTGTTTGTTATCCATCACCCGCCTAAAGACGGGTGCTAATCTCATGCAATAAGCGTCATAGGGAAGAATGGGGAATCCGATTATGGTCGGAGCTTTGCTTTTTTATCATCACCAGGCTAAATACGAGTGCTAATCTCATTGTTTAGCTAATGGCATGATTCAGAGCGGGTTGGGCCGAATTGGCTTAAAACACGCCTAATACCTTCAATCCTGATATCAGCACCACTGCCAGAAGAATATAACGGATGTTTTGGGCGCCTATTTTACTGGCATTTTTGGAGGCAAACCATGCACCGATGGCATTTCCTGCAGCCAGAATAAGCCCGTAGCTCCAGACCACTTGTCCGGCGGAGATGAAAACTATCAGCGCAACAATTGTAAAAGAGAGCACCATTAAAACTTTCACCGCATTGGCACGGATGAGGTTATATCCGGCACTTAGCACCAGTGCTGCCAGTAGGAACAGTCCCACCCCTGCCTGAATAAAACCACCATAGAGGCCAATGAAGAAGAAAATAATGATATTGATAATGCGGGATTTTGTCGTTTTCACCTCTGCCGCTTTCCCTTTTATCCAACTGGTGGGTTTCAGCAGGATGATAAAAAACATTACCACCAGAAGCCCTCCAATAAAGTAGTTAAGGACATCTTCATTGATTTCAACGGCAATAAGGGCTCCTACCAAAGAACCAAAGAGGGTGGGGACGATGAGGGACCACTCCTTCCGCGGCGTGAGCTCTTTTTGATGTATAAAATTACGTGTGGCTACAAGATTTTGCACAACCACTCCAATGCGGTTGGTTCCGTTGGCCACCGCTGGCGGCAATCCCATAAACATCAGCAGAGGCAGAGTTATCAGCGAGCCGCTGCCGGCAAAGGTATTGATAACTCCGGCAGCCACTCCGGCAATAACAAGTATGATGGCATCTGTAATTTCCATGTTTTTTTGACAAGAGTAGCCAGATTTTAACTCATAAACGCAAAAACACCGAGGAGTTTTGGGATTGAGAAATGAGGGTTTCTGAATGAGCAATTTGTCATACTGAGTGCCTGACTCAAAAGGTTGAAATATATAAAGCATATCAGGGTAAGGCGAAGCAAACGCCAAATTAACCCTGTGCTTCTCTCCCGATAAACCGGGACAAGGGGGAAATACTCCGTGCAACTCTGTGTGACAACCACGTTGCACAGCTCTCTCTGTGCCCCTTCGTGCTCTCTGTGGTCAAACTCCTCGAAGGACAAATCTGTCACCCCTGCCGGGGCTCTATCTTTTTTATTACAAACATTCGTTCTACCATACTGCCGCCCCTCTGGGGCTAATCCATTTTGAAAAGAAGAACTAAACAATATCCGTCTTCATATAATGATTGGAAAATACCTGCCAATGTCCGAATCTATAGTCGCATGGCCTAGGCTTTTCGCCCTCTGTTCTTTTCTCCGTGCCCCAAGCCTTTGCTGCCGCCCCTCTGGGGCTAATCCATTTTGAAAAGAAGAACTAAACAATATCCGTCTTCATATAATGATTGGAAAATACCTGCCAATGTCCGAATCTATAGTCGCATGGCCTAGGCTTTTCGCCCTCTGTTCTTTTCTCCGTGCCCCAAGCCTTTGCTGTCGCTCCTTTGGGGCTATTCCATCATGAGAAGAAGAACTAAAACAATATCTGTCTTCACATAATTTCTTGGGTTAACTCTCAACCCTTATTCCTATGACGGAGGAAATTCTAAGCCGCAAACTCAAAAATCTGAATCCAATAGACTCAAAAAACCCTCTGCGTCATCGCGTCTTTGCGTTTAATTCTCAAGTTAGTAGGCAAAAATCGGAAAATCCTTCATCATCTCATTTACTTTCTTACGAACCGATGAAAGTGTAGCCTCATTATCCGGGTCGCTCAAAACTTCATCAAGCAAATCGACCACCGGGGCAATGTGTTCTTCTTTGAGTCCGCGGGTGGTGAGGGCTGCTGTACCTACACGAATACCGGACGTCTGGAATGGAGAACGGTCGTCGAATGGAACCATATTTTTGTTGATGGTGATGTCGGCCAATACGAGAGTGTTCTCTGCTTTCTTTCCTGTCAGGTCGGGGAATTTGGTACGCAGATCAATCAGCATGCTGTGGTTGTCTGTTCCTCCCGAGATTACTTTGTAGCCTTTTTCAATGAAGCACTCAGCCATTTTTGCGGCATTCTTTTGAACCTGTTTTTGGTATTCTTTATATTCAGGTTGCAACGCTTCGAAGAATGATACGGCTTTGGAAGCAATCACATGCTCCAGCGGTCCGCCCTGAATTCCGGGAAATACAGCTGAATCCAGCAACGAAGACATCTTGCGGATTTCTCCCTTTTTGGTCTTGATGCCCATGGGATTGTCAAAGTCTTTTCCAATCAGGATGATACCTCCGCGGGGACCACGCAATGTTTTGTGCGTAGTGGAGGTTACGATGTGTGCATGTTTCACCGGATTTTCGAGTAATCCGGCAGCAATCAATCCAGCAGGGTGGGCCATATCAATCATCAGGATAGCACCCACTTTATCGGCGATTTCACGCATGCGTTTGTAGTCCCAGTCACGCGAGTAGGCTGAAGCCCCACCAATAATCAGCTTTGGTTTATGTTCAATCGCCTGTTTTTCCATCATGTCGTAATCGACCGTTCCGGTTTCTTCTTTAACGCCGTAAGCGATTGGATGGTAGAGACGACCTGAACTGTTGACGGGAGAACCATGGGAGAGGTGACCACCATGTGCCAAATCCAGTCCGAGGAACTTGTCGCCAGGGTTCAAAACGGTCATCAGCACCGCCATGTTGGCCTGGGCACCACTGTGCGGCTGCACGTTGGCCCACTCAGCACCAAAAAGTTCTTTCAGGCGCTCGATGGCGAGTGTTTCGCTTTCGTCAACCACCTGGCAGCCACCATAGTAGCGTTTTCCGGGAAGACCTTCGGCATATTTGTTGGTCATGCACGAACCCATGGCATCTAATACCTGTTGGCTGACAAAGTTCTCGGAGGCAATCAACTCGATTCCGTTGAGCTGTCGGTTTTCCTCTTTTTTAATCAGTTCAAAAATTTTCTCGTCTCTCTTCATTGTTTGTAAAGTTAGGAGTCTTTGAAAAGACCATATATTACGTTAATTTTTTTTCAAAGGTAATAATTGATTGCCATATTTTCTTCTTTTTTGCCAACCAGGCCGTCAAAAAAAGGTGCGGAAGTGGGCTGATGGCTGTGCAAAAATTTCTGATAAAGAAATAAAAAACAATTATTATTGACCGATAAAGATTTGAAATTGCTTCACTATGTTCGCAATGACATTCATGCTTAAGGATTTTCGGGTTTAACTGGGCGTTTTCGGCTTTGCAGTGTAAGGTGTCTTTGCGAGTGAAACGAAGCAATCTTTTTCAAAAATATGTTGCCAATGCCAATTCTCAAAAACAGTATCTACTGCCTACTTGCCTAAAAGCTATTTCCTGCTACTGCCTAAACCCCTACTCATCCGAAAAGTGAATCAACACCCTTCGGTAAACTGAGAATATTTTTGATTTTGAAACGAATCCCAGATAACGTCCCTGTTCTGTTACGGGGAGGTTCCAGGCACCGGTTTCTTCAAATTTCTTCATTACCTGATCCATATTCTCATTGGCTTCGATGAAAGCCGGGGGAACGGACATGAAGTTTTCAACTTTCATCTTGGTGTACAGTTCGTTGTTGAACATGATTTCCCGTATGTCGTCGAGCAGTACAATTCCCAGGAGTTTGCCTTCCTCATTTGTTACGGGGAAAATATTTCTACGTGCTTTGGCAATTACTTTTACTAATTCGCCCAATGTCATATCCGGATTGACCGTCATAAAATCCGTTTCGATGACTTTATTCAGGCGCATGAGTGTAAGTACCGCTTTGTCTTTATGGTGGGTGAGCAATTCTCCTTTTTTTGCCAATCGTTTGGTATAGATGGAGTGGGGTTCGAAATACATGATGGTCAGATACGACACGGTAGAAGTCAGTATCAGCGGAATGAACATGGCGTATCCGTTGGTGATTTCGGCAATGAGAAAGATGGCTGTCAAAGGTGCGTGCATCACACCTGCCATTAGTGCCGCCATGCCTGCAAGGGTGAAATTAGACTCGGGCAGCTTTACCCATCCCATATTGTTTACC
>NZ_JADQBH010000009.1:0-24201 GCF_016278715.1 Marinilabilia sp.
GCAAAATTCAGCTAGGCTAAAAAATGCCGTCGCACAAAGAAATTCCTCTGAGCTGTGTAAAGTATTCATAACGCACATAAATACAGGATTTCATTAAATCCGTTTCATTTTAGTCGGACAGTAGTGATAAAAAATAAGTTTCCCGGGTCAGCAGTAGCTTCACAATTAGACGAAAAAACTTGCAATCATTGTGGTGGCCAGTCCTCCAATCGCAATGATGGATTCCATAACTGTCCACGATTGAAGTGTTTGTTTTTCATTCATTCGTAAGTATTTGCCTACCAGCCAAAAGCCACTGTCGTTGACATGTGATAAAAGGGTTGCTCCCGATGCAATGGCCAATACCACCAGTGCCCGATGAGGATCTGTAAGGTTCATTTCCTGAATAAGTGGTGCCATAATGCCGGCAGCAGTAATCATCGCAACGGTTGCAGAGCCTTGTGTTACTCTTACAATTGCTGCCAATATCCATGCCAGGAATATTGGGGGGAGGGAGGAGCCGGCCATGGATTCAGCCAGGATTTTACCAATGCCGCTGTCCACCAGCACTTCTTTAAAGACGCCTCCCGCTCCGGTAATTAAAATGATAATGCCTGCCGGGCCCAGTGCTTTTGTGCTGAGTTCGAGTACTTTATTTCCGGAAAACCCTCTGCGGATGCATAAAGTATAAATGGCCAGGAGGGTGGCAATAATTAAGGCAGAAAACGGATGGCCCAGAAAACGAATAGTGTTGGTAAATGTTGTTTCTTTTAAAGCTTGTTGATCGATCAGTACATCTGACAATGTATTAAGTAAAATCAGAAACAGAGGAATGCCTATTAAAAGGGCAATTAACCTGAATGACGGTGGCTTTTGTGTAATTTCGTTTTGTGTTTCAGCGAAAGCAATGTCGGTGGTTTCTTCCGGAGGGAAAACCATAATTTTCTTCGAGATAAAGCGTCCCCAAACAGGGCCTGCCACTACAGCAACTGGAAAACCCAAAATAACGCCAAACAAAATGACCCAACCCAGCTGAACATTGATGATTTCGGCTACGGCAACGGGCCCCGGTGTTGGCGGAATAAAGCTGTGGGTAACTGCCAGTCCCGCTAATAACGGGATGCCGTAAAACAAAAGCGATTTTTTGGTGTCGCGGGCCAGTGCATAAATTATGGGAACCAGAATAATGAATCCTACGTCGAAGAAAACAGGAATGGCCACGATGAAACCGGTTACGACCATAGCAGATGGGGCCCGTTTTTCTCCAAATTTTTTTATCAGCGAATGAGCGAGGGCGACCGCTCCACCGGAACTCTCAAGCATCTGTCCGAATATAGCTCCAAGTCCAACCACAGTAGCAACAAATCCCAGAGTTCCTCCCATGCCATCCTGAATGCTGTTGATGACTTCCTGAGGAGGCATGCCTGAAAGGAGTCCCACGTAGATGGATACCAACAAAAGGGAGATAAAAGCACTGATTTTTAGCTTCAGTACTAAAAACAGAAGAACAGCTACGGCGGAAGCAACAATAAAAATAATGTAAGGGGTTGACATTTCTGGCGGTTAAAAGTTTTGTAAACTGAGTTATTCCATGTAAACATCAATAGTCTCTGCAAAATAGAACTGTAAAATAACAAAAAGTTAACCCATTTTTATTATTTTCGTGGCGCTTTCCGGGCATCTTTTTGTCAGTGTTTTATTTTCTGGGCTGAAGATGGTTTGGAAACAAAATTCATTTATGTTTGCTGACAGTAATTAGTGTCTAATGTCTGGTCATCTTACATCAAATATCTAAAATTAATCATGGCAAAAGTTTTGACCCCCAGAAGTGAGAGTTATGCGCAGTGGTACAACGACCTGGTGATAAAAGCCGGACTGGCCGAAAACTCAGCAGTTCGCGGTTGTATGGTTATCAAGCCCTATGGTTATGCCATTTGGGAAAAAATGCAGCGTGTACTGGATGATAAGTTTAAGGAAACCGGTCATCAGAATGCTTATTTTCCGCTCTTTATTCCGAAATCTTTTTTTAGCAAAGAGGCTGATCACGTTGAAGGGTTCGCCAAGGAATGTGCTGTGGTAACCCATTACCGCTTAAAAAATAATCCTGATGGTCCCGGTGTTGTGGTGGATCCTGAGGCTAAACTGGAGGAGGAATATATTGTTCGGCCCACTTCGGAGACTATTATTTGGAATACTTATAAAGACTGGATACAATCGTACCGCGATTTACCTATTAAGATAAATCAGTGGGCCAACGTGGTTCGTTGGGAGATGCGAACCCGCTTGTTTTTGCGCACTGCTGAATTTTTGTGGCAGGAGGGACACACAGCCCATGCTACCAAAGAAGAGGCCATTGAGGAGTCGGAAACAATGCTGAAAGTGTATGCCGATTTTGCCGAAAGTTACATGGCAATGCCGGTGCTTCAGGGGTATAAAACTGCCAGTGAGCGTTTTGCCGGTGCTGTGGAAACATTGACCATTGAAGCTTTGATGCAGGATGGTAAGGCTTTGCAGTCTGGAACCTCCCACTTTTTGGGCCAGAATTTCGCTAAAGTTTTTGATGTGAAATACCAGAGTAAAGAAGGGAAAGAGGAGTATGTGTGGGCCACTTCCTGGGGTGTTTCTACTCGTCTGATGGGGGCCCTTATTATGGCACATTCAGATGATAATGGTCTGGTGCTTCCTCCAAAACTTGCTCCTATTCAGGTGGTTATTGTTCCTATTTACCGCAAGGACGAGGAGCTAAAACAGGTGGTTGAAAAGGCGGATGAAATTGCGGCTGAACTCAAGAAACTAGGAATTTCAGTTAAGGTGGACGATGACGATAACCACAAGCCCGGATGGAAATTTGCTCAGTATGAATTGCAGGGCGTGCCGTTGCGAATTGCTATTGGTCCACGTGATATTCAAAACGGAACGGTGGAACTTGCCCGGCGTGATACTTTGACAAAAGAAGTGATACCGGTTGACGGTATTGGCGCCCATATTACCGAGTTGATGGATGAAATTCAAAATAGTATTTATCAACGCGCCATTAATTTCAGAAAGGAAAATACCAGAACGGTGGACACCTACGATGAATTTAAGAAAGTTCTTGATGATAAGGGTGGCTTCATCATGGCCCACTGGGATGGAACGGAAGAAACTGAAGAGAAAATAAAGCAGGAAACCAAAGCTACCATTCGTTGTCTTCCCCTCAATGGCCCCAAAGAGCCTGGTAAATGTATGGTTACCGGCAAACCATCGGAAAGAATGGTCGTTTTTGCCCGTGCATATTAATTTGAAGAATAGTAACAAAATTATAAAAAGCCTGGACCTTGGTTGTTCAGGCTTTTTTTTGGTCTCAGCATCAACCTCAATCTCAATCTCCGCCTCAGTCTCACTTATTATTATGACTTCTCTTAATACAAAGTTCATCTTATTTTTTTACCTTGCAGACACTAAATAAAAACTACTATTATGACTCCTATAGTTGACAGATTTATCAAATACACAAAGTTTGACACACAATCGGATCCCAATACCGGATTGACCCCCAGCACTCCTGGTCAAATGTTTTTTTCACGTGAACTGGCCGAAGAGCTAAAAGCTATCGGGCTGGATGAGGTTGAACTGGATGAGAATGGTTACATCATGGCTACTGTTCCTTCCAATATTGAGAAGGAGGTTCCGGTCATTGGTTTTATTGCACATGTGGATACCAGCCCCGATTTTTCAGGCAAGAATGTTTCTCCTAAAATTGTAGAAGATTATGATGGTGGCGAAATTGTCCTGAATGCTGAAAATGACATAGTGCTTAAACCTACCGAATTTCCTGAGTTGAAGCAATATATTGGACAGAAAATTATTACTACCGATGGAACCACCTTGTTGGGAGCTGACGACAAGGCGGGAATCACCGCCATCGTTTCTGCTATGGAGTACCTGATTCAGCATCCGGAAATAAAGCATGGTAAGATTAGAGTTGGATTTACACCTGACGAAGAAATCGGGGAAGGAGCAGGTCTTTTTGATGTGGAAAAATTTGGTGCCGATTTTGCCTATACCATTGATGGAGGTGAGATAGGCGAACTGGAGTATGAAAACTTTAATGCCGCTATGGCGAAGGTTATTGCACATGGCCGGAATGTGCATCCAGGTTATGCCCATGGAAAAATGCGTAATTCCATAAGAATTGCCAACCAGTTGATAGCCATGCTGCCCCGGCATGAGACACCTGAACATTCTAAAGGGTATGAAGGTTTTTATCATCTGATGTCTTTTAACGGCGATGTGGAAAAAACGGAAATGCAGTTTCTGATCCGGGATTTCAAACGTGATCGTTTCGAAGACCGGAAAAAAGAGATGGAACACCTTGTCCGGAAAGTAAATCATGAATTCGGACAGGGAGCCATGGAAGTGGAAATAAAGGACCAGTATTATAATATGCGGGAAAAAATTGAGCCTGTGAAGTACATTGTCGATTTGGCTGAACAGGCCATGAAGGATGTTGGTGTTGTTCCCAATATTAAGGCTATCAGGGGAGGAACCGACGGGGCTCAGTTGGCATTTAAGGGATTGCCGACTCCGAACATTTTTGCCGGAGGCCATAATTTCCACGGTCGTTTTGAGTTTTTGCCAGTGCCATCGCTCGAAAAAGCCATGGAAGTAGTACTGAAAATCGCTGAATTGGCATCTTCGGTTAAAAAAGTGTAAATTGTAAATATGAAAAGGTTAATATTAGTAAGACATGCCAAAACGGAACCACTTACCGATGCTGAAAATGACTTTTCACGTCAGCTGAAGAGGAGGGGACATAAAGATGCACGGATGATTGCCGATCATCTGATTGGAAAAACAATGGTGCCGGACGTGATAATTTCCAGTCCGGCCCACCGTGCGTTGCAAACCGCACGTATTATGGCCGGGTCATTTAGTATTCCCGAATCAGAAATCAAAGAAGTGCCGTTTATTTATAACGGCTTTTCCCTCGAAGAACTTGCCAAGGAAATAGCCACTATTGCCGGAGATAAGGATTCTGTGATGGTGGTTGGACATAATCCCGATATCGCCCTTATGGCCATCCAGTTTGCCGGGGATAATTTCTTCAACTTCCCTACTTCAGCTACTGCGGTGATTGGTTTTACCGTCTCGGAATGGAGTCAGATAAAAGCCGGAACCGGACGTACGGAGATGTTTGTGTTTCCTAAGGAATTGAAAGGTAAAAAAGAGTAGGCGGGCGCAGTTGAAACTTAACTCAGAACCCAGAACTCAGAACTCAGAACCCAGAACTCAGAACCCAGAACCCAGAACCCAATACCCCGAAACTCGAAAACTCGTTCACTGTCTAAGCAACTTGCTCATCAACCGGTTCTCGTGAATAAGGTTTACGGGCATCAATTCGGGCAAGTTAGTTCTTACCGGGCAAATATCAATGCCTCCGCGACGTGTATAGATGCAGGAAACCATCAACTCATCGGGTGAAAACTGATCCCAAAGCCGCTTGTATATCATTTCGCAGATTTCTTCATGAAAATGGTTTTCATTCCGAATGGAGACAAGATACTTCAGCAGTCCTGCTTTTTCCGGGATTTGTGTTCCTTTCAGGTGGATAAAGGCGCTTCCCCAGTCGGGTTGGAAAGTAACTTTACAGTTGCTCCGGAGCAGGTGCGTACCTGCTTTTATTTTATTTTCTGAGGTTTCTTTCTCCGTTGTTAATAACTCAGGGGCTTCCTGGTATTGGGAAAATTCCACTTCCTGCATTTCGGGCAACTCTTCCAGTATGGCATAATGGCCAAAATCAGAGCCGGAAGGTTCATGGCCTTTAAAAAATAGTGCCTTTACATCAGTTTTCAGCATTTTCTCCAGATCTTCTGTGATGGTATTTATCACAATATTCAATCCCTCATCCTTATTAGAACCATATCGCTCCATGTTGAAGGAATTGAGATATAGTTTGAGCGATTTGCTCTCCACAATGTTGGGGCTGTCGGCCGGATAGATGATTTTCAGTAGTCCTGTCACCGGCATGCCTTTTTGAGTAAGGAAACTCAATTCGTATGCGTGCCAAATGTCATAGCCGGTAAATGGAAGATTGTTATCTGCCAGTCCGTATATCTCCCGGTTGAGGTGACGTGGAACCGGGACCAGTATTTCCGGTGCATAATGTTTCGGGTAGTTGATGGCTTTACCCAGATATTTGGCTTCGTTGTTCATGGTTTTTATGGTTAAAAGGGGAGAGGGCTCAACGATTCTCAGATGGATGGAATCATTGTTAAACCCCGGCTTTGGGGCCAAACAAGTCAATGTGCAATCGTGGCGCATATCGCCATCCGTTGCTGATGGCCATTTCGGCTACCATGTTGGAGGTAGTTTTTAATTCTTCGGGAGTTGCGCCCAGAGGCATCAGCAGGATATCGGCAGGATTCCAGTTCTTCAGATGAGCCAGAAAGTCCTCTTTTATCTCTACATAATCATTTGGTTGACCCACTACAAATTTAAGCTGTAACTCTTTACCTGAGGCATTGCAGAAATTAATGTGTTTCTGAAGAACTTCAATGTTTCTACGTTTTTCGGCATGATAAGTCAATGGGCCATTTTGCTTCAACCCGTAAGTGGCCAGCTTTTTGGGCGAAGGATTTGAGTTGGATAGTTTGGGTGAAATACTGAACAGATCTATGTGTTGGGCCACATCATCAGCAAAGATGGTTCCATTGGTCTCAATGCTCAGGTGCAGATTCAATTCTTTTTTGAGTCGTTGTGCCAGCACGGCCAGGTGTTTGTGCTGAAGCATTGGTTCACCGCCTGTGAGTACAACATGACTGAGGTTTCCAATATTGTGTTTTACTAAAGCAAAGATATCTTCCTCTTCCAGTTGAAGATCCTGTTCTGCTTCAAACGAGGCATAGGGCGTATCGCAACGGCAAAAGGAGCCGTCGGGGAGTGTCCACATACATCTGAGGTTGCAGCCTGCCAGTCTGATGAACAGTGACGGCACACCTGCCAGTTTGCCTTCGCCCTGGATGGTTCCGGCGGTTTTCATGCCGGTAGCCGGTATGGAACCCAGCATTTGCCCTTCCTTGTCTTTGGTAATGGGAAAAACTCCCTCGTTGGCCAGTACAATCTTGTTCATACCAAAAGTGCTTTATCTTCCACACCCGCTTCGGCAAATGCTTTGGCTCGCAGAAGACAACTGTCGCAGGTTCCACAAGGTTTTTCGCCTCCGCGATAGCAACTCCATGTTAGTTCAAAGGGGACCTCAAGTTTTTCGCCCAGCTGAATTTCTTCTGCTTTGGTTTTATGTACAAATGGTGCATGAATTCTGATTGGCCGGTTTTTTTCGGCGCCCATGACTGTTCCTTTGTTAACGGCATTTTCCATGGCTTCGATAAATTCCTGGCGACAATCCACATATCCTGAGTAATCGACCTGACTAACACCAATGAAGATTTCTGTGGCCTGGATGGCCTCTGCATAAGAAGCCGCAACCGACAGAAAAACCATATTTCGCGCAGGCACATAGGTGACCGGGATGTCCTTTCTGGTTACATCTCCGTCTTCCACTTCTATCGATTTATCCGTAAGTGATGAGCCTCCCCATTGGTCAAGTTTTAGTGATACAACCTGATGAGCTGCAATACCTGCTTTTTCAGCAATAGCTTTTGCCGCCTGCAATTCGCGATTGTGGCGTTGACCGTAATCGAATGAGAGTGCATGTACCTCAAATCCCCTGGACTTTGCCAGATAAAGAGTTATCGCACTATCGAGGCCTCCGGATAATAAAACAACTGCTCGTTTCATTTATTGGAAATTGTTTTTACAAATCAAACATGACCAACCTGTTGGCCGGCAAACGTTGTTCGATCATCCAAAAAAACAAAGGGGAATGGAAGAGTACGGAGTGATGTCTCCGGCAAAAACAGAATGCCCGAAAGCCTCTGCATGGAGCAGAAATCAGGAATCCAGCATTTTTGCGCATGCAGTCCATGGCCCATAGTTTTTTTTATAGACAGGATGGTTTCGAACTGTCTTCTTGTGTTTGGGCGCAAAGATACGAAAATATGAGGGAGTTGGTTATGGTTCCATTCAAAATGTGCATTTTTGCATTTCAATTAAATCAGAATAATTCGTTATAAATATGTAGGCAAGAGATGCAATGGCACTATACTTTAGCCTCAAAGAGTTGTAATTGTCAGACTTTGTTATGTGGGGCGTTGTTTGTCAGTTGATTTAAAGGGGTTTGCGGGTGGTGTTATCAGATTGGAATTTTAAAGTAGTGTAAAGTGAAAGAAAAGTTTTTAGTTTTTATATTGTTTCTTCTATTATTATCGGGAGTTGCTGAGGCGCAAAATACTGCAGTATCAGAGGTAGGTCTGCCGCCAAATCAGACACATTTGAGTGTTCTTTATCATCATGGGGTGGTAATTCCTCATCATGCCAACATGATCTATTTTATTGATGATTTTTCGCGTGGTGTGGAAATTAATTATGGATTGTGGCGGTTTGACCGGGAAGGGTGGCAGCAGTACTATAATTACCCGGAAGTTGGGGTTGGATTTTTCTATAATTCTTATGGCAATCCGGATATTTATGGACAGGGAATGGCCATTTATCCCTATTTGCATTTTCCCATTGTACGCACTTCGCGTTTTACACTAAAAAATAAGGTGGCCATGGGGTTGGGATACACCAATAATCCATTCGATCCGCAGGACAATCCGTGGAATCAGATTTTCGGAGCCCGGTTGAATGCGTATGTGGGCTTTGGGCTCTATTCGGGATACCGGATTTTGGATCACTGGTCTTTGTATGCTTCTGCTTCTCTTAATCACATGTCCAATGGAGCCGCTCGCAAGCCCAATAATGGCATCAATACCCTGACTTTCGGTCTGGGAACGCGGTATCACTTTTTGAAAGATGAGTTGCCTCGCTTGAAACGCCACGAAGCCCCGCGCCGAAACAATCGGGAAATTGAAGTGTTTTTGAATTATGGACGCAGCCAGGCCAATGATTACAATTTCAATATATACTCATCAGGAAGTATAAGTATTAACCATATCTGGTACCGGTCGGTCAAGTCGGCCTGGAGTGCTGGAGTGGATGCCATCTATTTTGGAGCGGCACCCTATGCATACCCTGACATTAAAGAGTATGTGAGCCATGTCGACCGAATGTTTTATGGGGTTTATGGCGGGCGAAACTGGATCATGGGCAAAACCTCCCTGTTTGTACAGATGGGTGTTTATCTTTATTCACACATTGAGCCTCCTCAGCCTGTTTACCCACGTTTGGGCATTCGTCATCGGATAACTGACCGGTTGGTGGCCAATTTTAGCGTGAAAGCCAGTTTTTTCAGGTCAGAGTTTATGGAGTTTGGCCTGGGCTACCGGATACCTTATAAAAAGAATGAATTATGAGAAGCAGTTGGATTTTGGTGTTTATGATTGGATTTTTGTCCGGATGTGACTACACCGACGCCTTATTGAAGGATGGTGAGATAATCAGGAAAGAAGTGGTATTAAATTCTTTTGACCGAATTGAAATAGAGACTTCTGTACAGTTGGTGTTAACCAACAGAGTTGATTCTCTGGCGGTGATAGAAGGGCTTGACTTTCTGATTTCCCGGCTTGTATTGAAGCAGGAAGGAAATGTTCTGAAGATAGAATCGGAAGGATTGATAGGTTTTAGAGAGAAGCAGTTGCCATCGGTAATTGTTGGTGTTTCCGGACTGAAAAGGATTACATCCAACTTTCCATCGAAAATCTCCAACCTGGATACGTTGAAGGTGAGTAATTTTTCAGTGGTCATTAATGGTCGGGGAACGTTTACTGAATGTAATCTACTGGTTGATGCAGGAACTATTTCTTTGTCGGCTTATGGCAGCAATGTTGGAAATCATATTTTCAGGGGGAGGACAGATCAGTTAACAATACATGCAGAGGGGCTGTCATCGGTGGATGCTTCGGAACTGGATGCTAAAAAAGTTCGATTGGTTCAGAAGTCTGTAAATCCCTCTTATGTGAAAGTATTGGAGGTATTAAGTGTGGACATTTTTTCTTCCGGCAATGTTTACTATACGGGAAGTCCCGAAACATCTTTGACATTGGGAGAATCTTTATATGATGTTGAATTAGGAGAACTGATTCATGTAGATGAATAAGGATTGAAATTTGTTGTTTTCAGACAGACTCCTTTATTTCCAGTTCCAGTTGTTCTTCCAGTAAATCCTGGAGGGTGTTTTCTTTAAAATAGTCGGCAATAATATCGTTAAGTCCCGTCCAGAAATTCTTGGCAGAGCAAACATTTTCACGCTCACATTTGTAATTCTCTGTTATACAATCAATGATACAAATGCCCGGTTCAAAGGCATTATTTATGTCCATGATGGTTATCTCCTTTGCCGGACGGGTAAGTATGTAACCACTTTTTTTGCCTTTAACGTTGGAGATCAAACCGGCAACTTTGAGGGCATAAATTATGTGATCCAGGTATTTGTTGGAAATTTCCTGGCGAACAGCAATGTCTTTTTGAAAAATTCCGTTATTGTTGGTCTCACGGGCAATTTCAATCATGGCTCTGAGGCCATAGCGGGTTTTTGTGTTAAATTTCAATGCTTCAGGTTTATTACTCGTTTAAAGTCAATCCAAAGTTAATAAAAACTTCATTATTCACTTTCACCATCCCCATGAATTTGGTAGGAGGATCCAGATTGAAATCCTTTAAATTGATATTTATCCTTCCGTTGATGTGCATTGAATTTTGGCGGCAGTCATGTATTTGCCCCGGAATCTGATACGTTTGGGATTGTCCTGCCAGTCCGATTCTAATTTTCGGAACAACTGTATTTTCAGGGCCAGCGGGCAGTTTTATGTTTTCGAAGAAGACGGTGATATCGATGTAGGGATATTCAGAAGCTTTGATTAATTCCAGAAAATCATCATACATCATCGGATTAGAAGCCTTGAAATCATGGGCAGGAATTTTTAACTTAACTATCTCTCCGGAACCTGGGTGTGTTTCGATTACCTTTTCCTTTTCATTGAAAGTTTGTTCGAAATGGAAATGATTAACGTTTGTGGAACCCTCGATTTTTATGAAGTTATCACAGGTTTTAACGTCCGTTTTAGTATGATGGGGAATGCTTTTGTCGGGCATGGGTTGCCCGTTTATAGCAAGCGTAATAATTGAAAAAACCACTACTGCAGCAGGCCGAATCCATCCGAAATTGTCATTAATCCTTGTCTGGCAATGACTTTCGGGTTTCAATAGTCCGAAATGGTGCAGTAGATGGTTTTTTAAGTTCATGATTCTGATTTTCTTAAAGGATTCTGAAAATTCAGTAATCGGTTTCGTTTTCTTAGAAACTAATCGCTGCTTCCATCAGTAATCCGTTAAATTTTCCTTCATGCAATATATCGTCAGAGGCAAATCCGTCGTAGCTCTGGCTGACATATTCTACCTTGGCAAGGATGTTTTTGGTCATAAACCAGCCACCACTCAACTGTACACGGTTGATGTCAACATCCAGCCCGGCAGCAGTTTCTCCGCCAACAGTGTTGTAGCGTCCTCCGAGATAGAAATTCTCATCATTGCCAAAGCGGTAAATCAGTTCGCCCGACAATTGGGTGAAATTACGGGTATCAGCCTCACCGTTTGATTTTCCACTGGCCGACTCAATCACTCCAAAGAATTCCAGACCACCCATTTTAATAAAAGGGTTGATCATAAAAGAGGTCAGTTCATTGTTGAATCCCGGATTCCAGCGGGCGGAACGGAAATTCGACGATGCCGATGCATCAGTAGGTTCCATTACGTAGTAGTAACGTGATCCTGCACGGTCGCCTGCATAGAGATAGGTTCTGGCGCTTTCGCCTGTTGTGTAAACGGAACCGGTCAGGCGGAATCTGAAGTCATCATTGATTTGCTTGTCGTAACCCAGCTTACCAACAAAAGATGCCTTGGTGGTTCCTGGGCTGGTTACCGATTGGTTCAATTTTCCGTTTGTCAGACCAACCATTCCGATGAACCCGTTGTCGCGGTAATAAACCTCTCCACCTACCTCTGTTGTAAAGGCATCCATGATAAGGTTGCCCACAAACGGGTTGTAAATGGCTCTGGCGTTATCGGTTCTGCGGAAATGTGCATCACCGTAGTTGTTTTCCATGTGACCAATTTTGATGGTGACTTTGTTCATCAGGTCGGCCATAAATCCTTCCCGGATAAAATCCAGCTTGTCAATCTGGAAATAACCGCCTTTTACGTATGGTTCAGTGTGGTGACGTGAAGATAAATAGGTGCGAAGGTGCATTTTAATACCATCGTACAGGTGTACATCCAAATCGAGGTTGGCAGTGGCCAAATTGAAATTATCACCAATTTCAATCAGTTCAACACTTCCTGAGTTTTCATGATTCACAGCCTGAAACTGTATGGTAGATGCTCCTCCAATGCGAACATCAACACCGTCGAAATTGTCGGCAGTATCTTTGGGAGATTCAAAATCATTGATTCCTCGCTGGTCCGGGAGTCTGAAATTCTTAAAATCCCTGTTTTCCTGGGCATTAGTGGTAATTCCCATTACCAAAAAGGCCATTAATAATAGATGTTGAATTTTCATATTCATGTTAATTTATTGATTTGTAATGCAATAACTTTTAATAAATTTTATTTGAGACTAAGGTTGAAATTTACTTTCACCTCATCTCCTGTTTTAACAGTGCCAAACATTGCGGTGGGTGGCTCCATTTGATAGTCACTCATCGTAATTGGTAGTGTTCCTTTGACTTGCAAAGTTCCATTGTTTTGAGATTTTACGCTTACCGGGATGGAAACCGACTTTGTTTGTCCGGCAATTTTAATATCTCCTTTCATATTGAATGATTTTGCTCCTCCTGCAGGAATAGTTACTGCATCAGATTGTCGAAAACTGATTTCGGGGGCCTTTTTCGCATTTAAGGCTTCATGAGCTTTTTTATCCATCAGTGAGTTGTCACTGGAGAGATTGTTGGCATCCGCTGTGAAAACAGCATTGTCCAACACCACAGATCCATCATCCTGTTTGTTAATCACGGTTGAAGCTTTGAACCCTGATAAAATCATCTCCCAGTCGTGTAAAGAAGAAGTGCCTGAAACAACCACGGAATTGCTGGTTCCCGTAAGACTCAGATTTTGTGCTTCAATCGTTGTAGTGCTGGTAATTGTCAACGCAATTAGCAACACCGTCTGTAATGCATATTTGATCATAGTTTCAATTTAGAATATTAATCCTATAACAAAGGTAGTATAAAATTGCTAAACAATAAATACTTTGAAGTCTTTTTTGTTTGTTTTCTAATGTTTTCAGACAGAAATGGCTTTTCCGAATAGTAGGAGTTCGCATGAAAAACAGTCATAGAGAAGGTTTTTTGAGGCCAGGCGACCAAAAAAGAGAGAGGATGGGTGGGTTTTTGTACAATATATTGCAATTATAAAAAATCACTTTATGAAACAATACTCCGTTAAACTTTTGCAATGTGCTGCAAACCAATTGTCTGCATTCAAAGGCGTTTGTTCGTTAAAGTTTAGTATATTAAGGTTGTACGAAGTGTCTTACATCTAAAAATCTAACAGTATATTATGAAAGCGAGCTGTCAGATATTGGCAAATCCTTTTTACGACCTGATAATATCCCGTTTGCAAAGCAATAATAGTGTGAATAGTAGTAAGCTTTAGAATTGCAGCAGGTACTGTGAAAAATGTTTGGTTTTGGTTTTTCCTGGTCAGGCTTTTTTTACCGAACAAATTTTTTGGCTCATCTCGCATTTATTTTTCGAGAAGGACAGTTTCCAAAACATGAATTATTGGTAAGGGAACACAAATTGTGTCACTCTTTGGTCAATGACTTTTTTGGGCTGTTGATAAGTGGAGAGAGGGGTTTATATTCCCAGAGGGATCATCTCCATCAGGGGTTGAAGAATGTTTGACGTTTGGCGCAAATGAATGGGTGGAATGACCACCTTAAGGGCCAGAGGCATAATTTCGATGTCAACTTTTCGTCCCAGATTCACGGGTTCGCCATCCACATGGCCAAGAAGGGGAAGAGGGTGATTGATTTTGACTTTTCTGGCTTTAACAATTTTATCGTACTTGCTTTTGTCAATGGACTGATCGACAAGGCTGATAAGCAAGGCCGGAGCAGTATATTTTGGAAAGTCCTTGATGAGGCAAACGTCAATCAGGCCATCGTCAATACGCGCCTGGGGGGCAATGTGAAAATTGTTCCCATATTGGCTTGAATTGGCAAAACTGATGAGAAAAGCATCAATTTCAATTGCTTCTCCGTCTATTTCAATTTGATAATGGTCCGATTTGTATTTTGGGAACTCTTTTGAGATAAGTTGCATATAGGCCAAGGGGCCCCGTCTCTTTTTCTGGGCAAACTGATGACTGATGAAGGCATCAAATCCAATACCTGCAACGTTCAATGAGTAATAGTTGTTTACTTTTATGACGTCGATCAACTTTATATTGCCATGTTTGATGACATCCAGGGATTTGTTTATTTTGAAAGGCATTTGCAAAAAACGTGCAAGGCCGTTGCCAGATCCTGTGGGAAGTAATCCAAGCGCAGTATCAGAGTGAAGCAGTCCCCGGCCAACTTCGTTAACGGTTCCGTCGCCACCAACAGCCACCACTATATCAAACTTTCCGGCAGCATTTTGGCTTAATTCAAAAGCATGTTCCGGATATTCAGAAAAAACAATTTCAATGTCCAGACGAGAGTTGTCTGTCTCATTCTTTATCAGCTTTGCAATGTCTTTTTGGCGTCCGATGCCGGAAGCCGGATTAATGATATATAAAGCCCTTTTTTTCATTTAATACCTGTTGGTTTTGCGGGGACAAATTTACATATATATTTTTTAAAATACCTATTTCTCTTAAAAGCCGCAAGATTTTTTATTGGAAAACAACAAAGAAACCAGCAGATTGGAGGTGGTGAGTCATGCGGGGGTGCTTTATCGCATCAGAGCCGTTAGTTCATTTGAAAAATGGGATATTTTTATTTTCTTTGATAAAAAAACAACAACGTGGAAACATTACTTCAATTAGACCAGGAGCTTCTGTTATACTTCAACTCCTTTACATCGCCTTTGTTTGATAATTTTTTTTGGCTGATAACCAGTAAAAGCATCTGGTTTCCGATGTATGCGATACTATTGTATGCCATTTTTAAGAGTCAGGGCCTAAAAGGTTTTATAACGATTATTTTTCTTGGCTTGATGGTGCTTTTATGTGACCAGATTTCTACGAATATTTTTAAAGAAGGTTTTGAGCGGTTCCGGCCCTCACATGAGCCTGCCCTTGAAGGAATGGTGGATTTATTGAACGGGAAGAAAGGAGGAAAGTTTGGTTTTGTCTCTTCTCATGCTACGAATTCATTTGGACTGGCAGTGTTCTCCTTATTTCTTTTCCGTTTTAACTGGTACACTTTTTTTATTCTTTCCTGGGCCATGCTAAACAGTTATTCACGAATTTATATGGGTGTTCATTATCCCGGAGATATCCTTGGCGGCTTGCTTTTGGGTTCACTGATAGGTTGGTTTGTGTATTGGTTGTACAAGAAAGTTGCTTCCCGTTTTTTGCTGTTTCAGGACAATGGATTGTCCTCAGGCGGCCAAAGGGAGTTTGCTTTATCCCCGGTCAGATTGGTGATTTTTTCCGGGATGTTCACTATAATTATTATTTTTCTTTCTGCGAAAATTCTTTTGCCTTTGATGTTTTAGAATAATTTTTTTATTTTTTTCTTAACTGAAATTGATTGTTATTGAGGTTTTATTGACTTACCCACATGAGGTGGAGTATAATTTTTGTTAAAACCTATATTTTTGATGTTAATTTTGTTTTAAACCTACCTTTTTTTTATTATTTTTATATCACATCAATATCAATAACCTCTTTAAATATTTCAGTTATGAGTACAACAATAACATTCAATCAGCTCAGGAAGATTAAGGATAGTCTGCCTGAAGGTAGTATGCGTAGCATTGCCGATTCGTTGAACCTCGACGTAGATACAGTAAGGAATTATTTTGGAGGGGCCAACTACGATCGGGGAAAGAGTATTGGAATTCACCTGGAACAAGGCCCTGATGGAGGAGTAGTGGAATTGGACGATACCACCATTTTGGATATGGCCAGGGAAATTATTGAGGGAAAAAGAGAAGTGCATATGAGTAACTGATTGAAGAGTTGCCTTGCCTGAGAGGGGAGGTTTTTTTATGATACTATGTGGAACCAGGGGTGTTTTCGGTGATTCGGAAACATCCTTTTTTTATATACTGACCGAGGAAACTTATCTTTGATAAAAGATTGCTTTGTATCAAATTCAACGCGAAATACCTTTAGTATGAATTTTATTGCGAACGTAGTGAAGCAATCTTATTTCTTACTCGGTTAGCAGGGATTTTTTATTCATGATTCTTTGACTTGATTTATTTTGGAATTATTGTGATGAGATGTTCAAATATCAAGAAAAGCGGATAACGGCAGATAGAATTGATGAAAGGAGTAATGAATTATTTTCAAATCAATTTAATTGAGGACATTCATTTTTTGCAGGAGTTAAAGCATCGTAACAGATAATATGGGAAAAAGTCAGGCTCAGTTCCAGAGGCAGGAAAATTATTGCTTTTTATTTAATACTTTAGACTTCTGAAAATGAAACTCAAAAACAATTGTATTTAAAAGTGAATTCCTAAGTTTTCTGTTATAATCCATATTTTTCAATGAAAAACCTATCCACCCTTTTCTTTTCACGCGAAAGTTTTATTTTTCTGTTTTCTTTGGCTGTTATCCATGGTGTCTCTTTTCAGGCAATGGATATGCTCACGACTGCCGCCAATCCTGATAGTATCACTTATCTTGGAATTGCGGAACTGGATTTTAATCAGTCCGAAATTAGAAAATACCGTGTAATTATTCCATTCCTGGCGGGAATCATAAATTTTGTGTTTGGAAATCTGTTTGAATCACTTTCACCCTGGACTTTCGAGGGTGATTTTTCCCTGGGGGTTAGTTTTTTGATTGTGAATAATCTGGTCATGGCATTGGTGGGAGTTTTTGTTTTTAAGTATGTTTTTGCTCATACAGGGCATTTTTTTGCATCAATGTTGGGGCTTGTGAGTTTTTTGACCTGTCGGTGGACCGGTGTGCTGGCAGGAACCCCGTTGGTGGATAGTTTATTTGTTCTGGTTATATTGTTGGTTTTGTTGGGGTTGAAAACCAACAATCGCCGAATGTTAATAATATCTATCTTTTTGGGGCCCTGGGCAAAAGAATCTTTTTTATTTATTGCGCCCATTCTGTTTTTTTATGCCTCAATAAAGAAAACAAAACTGATTTTTTATTTTTTTGTTTCCGGGGTGTTGGTTTTCTCGGGGCGTTTTTTTATTGATTTCATGAGTGAAACACCTCCGTTGCTTGCGTTGGGGAAAGATATAAGGCATTTGAGTTATATTTTGATCGGACTAAAAAGACTTTTTTCTTTTCATGGTGTTTATGAAGTATTTTCGGTTACCGGTTTTTGGATTTTGTTGATTTTGCCGGCAGTCCTGAATAAGAAATTGAAATCTTACCTGAATGAATTTGGCGGATATGAATGGTGGTTTGTTGTATCTGTGCTTTTTCAAGCATTGATTTCTGTTGAAATTGCCAGAATGCTATTTTTGTTAACCCCAGTTCTGGCTGTATTATGGGGAAAGATTGTGATGGATTTTTTTAATAAAGATCAACAATCGAATAGAATATATATAACCAAACAAACCCCCGACTCATAATTAATCCGCATTTTTGGTTTGGTTGAACTTTGTTTCATAAATAAGAATCTGCCCCTAATGAAGAAAAAACTTTCTATTATAATCCCTGCATACAATGAAGGTAGAACTATCCGGAAGATTTTGGAAAGTATAATCTCTGTAAAATATGATTACCCTGTCGAATCAGGAATAATTATAATTGACGATGCTTCGACAGATGACACTATCCAAAAAGCAGAGGAGTTTTGTTTGAATTATCCCGAAGCAAATGTGACTATTTTGAATCAGACCATCAATCAAGGGAAGGGAGCTGCTATCAGGATAGGTTTTGAGCATGCCGAAGGTGATTATATTGTTATTCAGGACGCCGATCTTGAGTATGATCCCCGGGAGTATAATGCTCTGTTGAAGCCATTGGAAGAGGATGTTGCAGATGTTGTTTATGGTTCTCGATTTATGGGGAATAACCCACACAGAATTTTGTTTTTTTGGCATTCTATCGGTAACAAGTTCCTTACTTTCCTTTCAAATGCATTTACCAATCTTAATTTGACTGACATGGAAACATGTTTTAAGATGTTTCGGGCCAGCGTAATTAAAGATATTAATCTGAAAGAGAATCGTTTTGGAATTGAGCCGGAAATAACCGCGAAGGTGGCCAGAATTCCGGGAATCAGGATTTATGAGGTGGGGATTTCGTATTACGGAAGGACTTATGAAGATGGGAAAAAAATTAACTGGCGCGACGGGATGAAAGCTGTTTATTGCATTTTGAAGTACAATATATGGTCGCTTAAATGAAGTTTCGATATTATTCAATACTCCGTTAACGAAAAGCCTAAACGCAGAGACGCAAAGATTTAACGGAGTATTGATTATAGGAACCAAAAATCATTGTCTGAAAAAAATCATTAATGCGGAAAGGCCATAGCGCAGATTTGGAAAAAAAAGAGGGAGGAGAGTGTGGAATTTCTCGATTGTCCCGAAAAATTCCCTACTCACACTCCAATTAAACCTTCATTATGATTGAAGCAATCTCTATCACATAAAGCCTAAGCAGTTTGTTTTTTCAGCGCCGACTTCAGGATGTAGAATCCGACAAGGCCTGCCGCAATGGAGCCAAAGAAAATTCCAATTTTTGCCTGGTTCATTAATTCCTGGGTTTCGAAGGCCAGACTTGAAATAAACAGCGACATGGTAAAACCGATACCTCCGATAAAACCCAGTCCGATAAATGCTTTCCATGGGATATTGCTGGGTTTAACAGACAGTTTGAGCTTTACTGCCAGCCATGAAAACAGGGAGATTCCGATGGCTTTTCCAAAAATAAGGCTGACTGCAATGGCGATGGATAAATCGTTGAATATGGCGCCACTTGATAGCGGGGAGCCCGGTGAAAGGATGGTTACCCCGGCATTGGCCAGCGCAAAAAGAGGTAGTATCAGATAATTAACTACACCACTCAGGTTGTGCTCAATCATCTGAAGAGGACTTTGTGTTTTCTTTACCAGCGATTCCACATGGTCAATGGCTGCCAGTTGTTTATTGCTCATGACAAACTTTTTGTCGTCTTTGGGTAATGAAGAGAAGTGTTTGAGTCCCTCCTTTATTTTAGGAATAAACTCGTTGATGTGTATTTTTGGGCGCATGGGAATGCTGAAGGCCACTAAAACTCCTGCGATGGTAGGATGTATTCCCGACTTGAGAAAGAGGAGCCAGATGATAAATCCAATGTAGGTATAGAGATAAAGGTTCTGAACATTAAAGTAGTTGGCAGCAAACAGGATGAGCAACAAACCCAGGGCAAAGAAAAGATAGTACCAAAGAATGGTGTTGCTGTAAAACATAGCAATAACCAAAACGGCCCCCAGGTCATCAACAATGGCAAGTGCAGTAAGGAAAATTTTCAGACTCAACGGCACTTTCTTGCCCAGGATTCCAAGTATTGCTAACGAAAAAGCAATGTCTGTGGCCATTGGGATGCCCCATCCCTGAGACATTTCACCTGCAAAACCAAAAGAAATAAAAACGAGGACGGGAACAACCATTCCGCCAATGGCACCAAAGACCGGGAAAATGGCCCGCCGAAAAGTACTTAGTTCTCCGGCAATAAACTCTCGTTTGATTTCCAGACCCACCACAAAGAAAAATATGGCCATCATACCATCATTAATCCAGTGCAATAACGATTTTTTGAGTTCAAAAGGTTCTAGTCCTAATATAAAATCATATTCCCAAAGAGATTGATAATAACCTTTCATTGGAGAATTGGCCCACAACAGGGCCAAAAAGGTTACGAAGATTAATAAAATTCCTCCGCTGGTTGAGTGTTTCAAAAACCATTGGATAGGATCCATTAAATTGGGTTTCAGGAATTGATTTTTCTTCATCTTAAAAGTGATAATTATTTTTTCTTTTTTTGGATGTCCCGCCTATTTACGGAATAAGCCTCCAGAAGTTTTAATTGATTTAAATATGTATAGGGTTGTATATTTTGTTTTGATATGCAAATATATTGGTATTGGTCTTAACTATAAAATTTAGTAAAGAATTTTATTCGATAAAATCTGCACTTATTTTTGTAGCGAAATTCGTATTTGTGTTAAATATTCTTAAAACTCCACACCGCCAGGATAATTAGGACGGAAGGGCCATACCTTTGCAGCCGTCAAAAAAACACCTCTCTCAATAATTTTTATTCTTATGTTTTTCTTCTATGCTATGATCGTAGTCTTTATCGTAGGCTATGGATTAATTGTTTTTGAACACGTTAACAAAATTGACAAGGCGGCTACCGCATTACTTACTGGGGCCGTTCTTTGGACCTTGCTGGTGATTGATGCTCCACATATAATGGAGCTGCACCTTAACCGGAACTGGAGTGAATTTTCTTCAGGATTTGGAATTTCGGAAACTCATCAGGTCATGGAGTTTATTACCCAGCACGCTGTTATTGAGCATCTTGGTGATGTTGCTTCTATAATCTTTTTTCTTTTAGGAGCTATGACCATTGTGGAGGTGATTGACCGTTATCAGGGATTTCGGATAATTACCGACCGCATTCACACCACAAACCGTATAAAGTTATTGTGGATTATCAGTGTGTTGACATTCTTTATTTCGGCTGTGCTGGACAACCTTACCACTACCATTGTGATGATTGCCTTGTTACAAAAGCTTCTTTCGAAACAGGACAATCGCTGGCTTTTTTCAGGAATGGTGGTCGTTGCCGCTAATGCCGGGGGAGCTTGGTCGCCTATGGGAGATGTGACTACGATTATGCTCTGGATTGGAGGACAAATCACCGCTGGCGGCATTGTGAAAGCATTGTTTTTGCCCAGTTTGGTAACGATGCTTGTGCCGTTAACAATTCTTTCTTTGGTGATGAAAGGGGCTACCAACCGGCCATTGCTTGAGACTGATGAATCGGCGGAGTTTATACCCTACAAGGATCGGTTAAGAATATTGATTTTTGGAGTTTTGGCTTTGGTGGCGGTACCGGTTTTCAAAGGACTTACTCAGTTACCCCCTTTCCTGGGAATGCTGCTCGGACTGGGAGCCTTGTGGATGTATACCGACCGTCATTTGAAGCGGCGGAATATACTGGATAAAAGGAAGCTGAGCATCGTAAAAATTCTGGAAAGGGTGGATGTGGCTTCCATTCTGTTCTTTCTGGGAATTTTGCTGGCGGTGGCAGCGCTTCAGACGGCAGGTCATTTGAACCTTTTGGCTCAATGGCTGGATGAAAATGTTTCCAATATTTACGGGATTAACATTATTATTGGATTTCTTTCGGCAGTGGTGGATAATGTCCCGTTGGTAGCTGCATCGATGGGAATGTATAATGTGCCTCAGGTGGCTGATGTAGCCCTGGCATCGGATTTTTTTGTGGATGGAAATTTCTGGTCGTTTCTGGCTTACTGTTCAGGAACGGGTGGAAGTATTCTTATCATTGGTTCGGCTGCCGGAGTGGCGGCCATGAGCATGGAGGGGATTCCGTTTTTCTGGTATCTGCGGCGCATTAGTCTATTGGCTTTGTTGGGATATATTGCAGGCGCTGGAACCTATTTACTGATGTTTGCCTGGTAAAGGGCTTTTATTAGAGTCAAAACAGTTGTCTTTTTTTATCCTCACTCATCTGTTCAACCGCATTCCGGGTGGTTTCCAGTTTTTTGGGAGTGCCGATGTCGAACCACAAATCGTTTCGGCTCTCATAACCCATGAATGTGTGGTCACGGGCCAGACGCAAATAAAGTTCCATGATGGGGAATTTCCCTGATTCGGTCATCAAATCAAATATCCGGGGCTCAAGGATGTGAATGCCTTGAAAACCATAAGAGTGGAAGTGAGATGTCTCCTTGGTGATGATTCTCTCACCGCTACTGGTATTTTCCCATCCGGACAGTTCCATCCGGTCGTTAAAAAGCAGGTGTCGTGAAGTGGGCCTTTCCTTAACCATGAGTGAAGCAATGCCCGTGTGCGTGTGGTGGAATGCAATAAAGTCCTTCAGCCTGGCAGTGGTAACAATATCCACGTTGTAAAGCAGCACAGGACTGTTGGCATCGAACAAGGGACGGGCTTTGAGAAGCCCGCCTCCGGTATCCAGCAATTGGTCCGACTCATCAGAAACAACAACTTCCATGCAGTCGGAACGAAAGCGGTTAATTTCCTCTATCATCAGGTCAGAAAAATGATGGATGTTGACCACAACCTTTCTGATTCCCGAATTTTCCATCTTTTTGAGGGCCATTTGGAGCATAGTCATTCCATTGACTTCAATCAAAGCCTTTGGTTTATTGTTGGTAAGAGGTTTTAAGCGGGTGCCCAGGCCTGCAGCAAACAGCATTGCGTTCATAAAAATTCTATTAGATTGATCATTTTATTGGATTGGTTAACAGAAGTGATAAAACATTCCGGCTTAATCAGGCACCGGAGTTTTTCCTCTTTTCTGTTCAACTCTTATTCATTTTTTCTAATCTTTTTTCGTAAGGTTTTCATGTAAAATCCAATGAATGTCCTTGTCTGTTTTTTTTCTTAATTTTTCAGATGTCGTTTTGCCCTTTTACCAGTGAGTCCTGAGTTTTCTTTTAAAAAATCAATCCAATTGTCTGACTTAATCAGATGCTCAATGTATCGGTTCGGGTTTTTCATCACTTTTGGTTTTTCATGGATGGAGAAGTTCTGTAAACAGGTATAGAATCAGTCACTTCTAAAACCTGTAAATTTCGGATGCAATATTGACCCGTCCTCTGTCCCACACCCGATGCCCCATGCTTGCAGCTCCACGTCCTATGTTCGTTGCTCTACGCCTCTTGCCCTCTCCCTCTCCCTCGGGGAAACCGGAACAACCATTCACTTAAGGTTGTCACTGGTATCTTTGCCTTCGGGCTCGTCAGTGGTGCCCGGGGTGCCAATGCTGCGAGCGGCCCGGGCTATTACATGGGCTGCAACAGGAGAAAGAAAGACCAGCACTCCGAATACAATGGCTGATTCGAACAACACGAACCAGTCAAGAAACAGCGGGTTGACGCCGATTAGCAAAAGTAATAAACCCAGTGACGAAACTTTGGTAACTACATGCATTCGTGCATACAGATTCTTGAAGCGCCAGATGCCTACCGATGCAATAAAAACCACAATGGCACTTATCAACAATATGGCTCCTACAATATATTCCATCATTGGTCTTTGTTTTGTTTGTACAAATAACGGGCAATAATCATTGACCCGAATGCCAGAATAAAGGCCACTACCAAAACCACATCCAGCAACAGTTTTTCGCGGGTATAAACCACATCACAAACCATCATTCCCACAATGATAACACCTATCTGGTCGAGTGCCACTACCCGGTCGGGCAGGGTGGGGCCGCGGAACAATCTTAAAAACGGAAAAATGAGACTAATGGAAAAAATATACAGTGCAATGAGGGCTGCATATTCCAGAAATAGTTCGGCGTTGGTCATATCACAATGCTTTTGATAACAGAGTTTCGATTTTACCGGTCACTTTCAGAAAATCTTTATGGTCGCTTCGGTTCAGGAGGTGTACCAATATAGTATTGCCTTCCTGGTTAATATCAATACTCATGGAGCCGGGTGTCATACTGATTAGGTTGAACAACAAAACCACCCGCCAGCCCTTTTTTAGGGTGGATTGGTATTCTATGAGCATTCCGTCTTCTCCACGGCTTCCACGCACCACCTGCAGGGCAATGGCCAGTCCCGACTCGGCAACTTTGAAACCATAGTAGATAAAGAAATATAGGAAATAGAGTGGTTTCATTTTTTAGTTAATTAGTTGTTAGCTCTTGTTGATAGCTCATGGCTCATAGCTCATAGCTCATAGCTCATAGCTCATAGCTCATGGCTCATGGCTCATAGCTCATGGCTCATGGCTCATGGCTCATGGCTCATGGCTCATGGCTCATGGCTCATGGCTCATGGCTCAT
>NZ_JADQBH010000009.1:24301-28381 GCF_016278715.1 Marinilabilia sp.
GCTCATGGCTCATGGCTCATGGCTCATGGCTCATGGCTCATGGCTCATGGCTCATAGCTCTTGAGTATGGTTGAGTACAAAGTTAATATATTCAGAGGGTTTCATGAGCGATTCGGCCGCCAGCGTGCAATAGTCCACAACCGGAGTGGCAAAAACACCTGTCAGAACAATAATAATTGCCATGGCTCCTGATGACCAGGTCATCCAGTTGATATATACGGGTTTATCATCAAACAACGCTGTTTTGATAATTGGGACAGGCTGTTTTTCGGGTGTTTTTTTCCAGAAAACCTCCATCCATATCTTCACCATAGAGAAGAGGGTGAAGAATCCTACAAAGAGGGCGGTAAAAGCAATTCCCAGTTGTTGTGCATCGATACCCGCTTTGATGAGTAGGTATTTGCCTATAAATCCGCTGAGAGGTGGCAATCCGGCCAGACTGAAAGCGGAAATAAAAAAGAATATTGCCCAAAGGGGATGTTCCTTATAGAAATCTCCCAGTACTTTAAGATTGAGAGTTCCTTTCTGGCGGTGAACATATCCGGCTACCAGAAAGGCATTGGTTTTGGATATCATATTGTGTGCCAGGAAAAAGATGGCTCCTGCCAGTCCGGCCACGGTATAAAGCCCCAGTCCCATAACCACATATCCCACCTGACTGATGATGTGAAACGACAACACTTTGCGAAACTCAAACTGTGAAGTGGCTGTAATAACTCCGATAACCATGCTGAGTCCGGCAATCCACAATATCAGCGGTTGCCAGAACTCGCTGTTTTGGTGCAGAAAAAGGGTATAAAACCGGATGAGTGAATAGATACCGACCTTGGTAAGCAGTCCGGCAAACAGTGCTGTAACCACAGGTGGAGGGGTATGGTAGGAGGCTGGCAACCAGAAAAAGAAGGGTGCCAGGGCTCCTTTGATGGCAAATCCCACAAATATGAGGATGAAAGCGGGATTCAGTTCCGGGGGCATGGTTTCGTAACTCATCAGTTTCTGGGCGATGTCGGCCATGTTAAGTGTTCCCAGTTTTCCGTAAAGAAGACCAATTCCTGCCACAAAAAAGAAGGATGAAATAAGATTGAGAATGAGATATTTTATGGCTCCTTCCAGTTGGTTACGTTCTCCACCATGACTCATCAGAATGAAAGAAGCCATCAGCATAACTTCAAACCACACATATAAGTTGAAGATGTCGCCGGCCAGAAAACTGCCGTTGACGCCCATCAGAATGCCAAAAGAAAAAAGATAAAAGCCGAAACTCTTGCGGCGGGAATCGACTGATTGGATGGAATAAGCCATGGTTGCCATAAAAACGATGGCAGAAACCAGTACCATTAAAGCACTGAAACGGTCGGCAATGAGAGTGATACCAAAAGGAGCGGGCCAGTCCCCCATTTGAATTTTTACCATGCCATCGGTGTTTACTTCTATCAGAAGAAATACCGAAATCAGAAGGTTAAGGGCTGCGGCCCCTATTGCAACATACTCCCGTCCATGGAAATGGCGAAACAGAAAAGCAAAAATCATGAATGCAAGTGGCAGAAAAATGGGTAATGCTATTATCATTTCTGGTCGGTCTTACTAAGTTGGTCCAGGTCGTGTGTGCCTGTGGTTTCAAAATATTTGTATTTCAATGCCAGTATGTAGGCGGCAATGCCCAGACCTATTACAATGGCCGTGAGTATTAGTGCCTGAGGCAGGGGGTCGGTCATGGTTTCAAGGGAAGCTTTTTCAGCCTCATCGGCAATAAAGCTAACACCGCTTCGGGTTATGCCCCCCGAAAGGAATATGATGAGGTTGGTGGCATTACTGATTACAAACACCCCAAGGATGAGCTTCACAATACTCCGCCGAAGCAGCAGATATACTCCGCTGGCATACAACAAACCGATAAAAAGGGCGATTACGAGTTCCATTTCAGTACATCCATTATGTTTGTAAATATCGATACAATCATTCCCACAACCAGCACAAAGACCCCAACATCAAACAACAACGGGGTCCCCAAAGCAATTCCGGCCAGGGAAGTCCACATCCCTGTCAGGGGTGGTTTGCCGAACAACATGGGAATGATGGCTGCCAAAAATGCGATGAGCAGTCCGCTTCCCATGATGTAGCGAGGGTTGATTTTTATCTTTTCAAGTACTTTTTCCGAGCCGAACACAATGCCATAGAGCAGAAACCCTGCCGCTGCAATAATGCCGGCAATAAAACCACCTCCCGGGCGGTTGTGTCCTCTGAGCAGCAGGAAGAGTGCGAATCCTACCATTACATACAAAAAGAGGTTTGCGATGCGTTCCAGTACAATATTTCTCATTTCTCAGGTTTCTTTTTTATCGGGTTGAATCGTAAAAGTGTAAAAACACCTGCGGCGGCCAGCCCCAGCACCGTTATCTCGCCAAGAGTATCAAGAGCCCTGAAATCAACCAGTATCACATTTACGATATTGCGGCCATGACCTTCCAGGAAACTTTTTTCTGCAAAGAACTGCGAAATAGGCTCTTCCAGATTGATGAATCTGGCTTTGAGTACAACCATGGTCATCATGGTGCCTACTGCCAAGGCTATTATAGCATCGCGGATGCGCGATTTTTTACTGGAAAGCACCGCAAAATCGGGCAGATAGAAAATGACCATTACAAAAATGACCATGATGATGGTTTCGGCCAGGAACTGTGTAATGGCCAGGTCAACAGCTCCGTAGAACATATACAGAACAGCCACTCCGTATCCCAGCACTCCCATAGATACAATGGCAGAGAGTCGTGATTTGCTGAATACGGCAAACAACACTGCCATGGCTGACACAATCAGTACCATTACCACATGCATTCGTACAGGAGAACTTTCATCCGGATTAAACCAACCACCTCCGGCACTGAGCAACTGATAAATTATCAGTAGCAGGGTGGCCATAAAAAAAGTAATGAGGTAGTATCGGTGATACCCGTGTTGAATGCGGTTGGTGTGTTTCCCGGCAAAACTCAGGTAATTGCTGATGAGGTTGTTGAATTTTTCGGGGAGGTGATACTGGTCCGTCCACAAAATGATGATGCCTACCAGTTTTCCAACGGGGCGACGCAGTAAAAAGACAACTACCCCCATTGCTACCGTGAAGATGCTCAGCAGCAATACCTGGTTAAAGCCATGCCAAAGGGCCAGATGAACCTCTACTGTTTGCGACTGCACATAATACATGGCGTTGGACAAAATATTATTTAGCCAGCCGGGAGTCAGACCCAGCCCCAGACCTACCAGTGCGAGTGCTACCGGTCCGGCCAAAAAATTGCCGGGTAATTCGCTCTCTTTATGCTTGAGCAGAGTGGCCGTTCTCTTTTTGCGTGGAAAGAATATTTCGTAAAATACAAGTATTGATATGGCCACCATCATTATGTTGGCTGCAACCCCCAGAGGAACTATGAGCCACGATAACTCCGGCATCTGAACTTTGGCGTCGTAAATCAATTCCTTTCCGATGAATCCCAGCATAGGCGGGAGGCCCGACATACTCAGGAGGGCCAGAATTCCGGCAATGCTGGTTATGGGCATGCTTTTCAATAGTCCACTTAATTTTCCAATGTCACGGGTTCCGGTGTTTTTGTCGATGATGCCGGCCACCATAAACAAACCGCCTTTATACAAGCCGTGTACAATGAAGAAAATTAGTGCCGCCTTGATGGATGCGGTAGTGTTCATGCCAATGAGCATAACCATTGTTCCCAGTGCACTGATGGTGGTAAAGGCCAATATGCGTTTAAGGTCTTTCTGTCCCAGAGAGAAAAATGCACCAATAAACATGGTGATGCCGCCGGTTAGTATTAGAGCTCCTTTCCAGGCGATGGTTCCTCCCATCACGGGATTCAGTCGAAGCAGCAGAAAGATTCCGGCATTGACCATGGTCGCTGAGTGCAGATAGGCACTGATGGGGGTAGGGGCATTCATGGCGCCGGGCAGCCAGAAATGGAACGGGAACTGGGCCGATTTGGTGGCGATGGCTATAAATATCAGGAGAAATACGATTTGATATTGGGAATGAGCTCCGAAATGAAACCCCTGCGCATAAAGTTCACTGAGGCG
>NZ_JADQBH010000296.1 GCF_016278715.1 Marinilabilia sp.
TTGAAAGTAACGCTTATTTTTATCGCATCAAGACGGGGTTTACCGAATGCTTACGGTTTGACAACAATCAAATTGGGAGGCAAATGGTTGTCCGTTTTAGTTACCTTGTCATGTATCTTGTTATCTCCCGGTCTGGAAGGCACCCAGTTTCTCTTTTTACCAACGGCATTTGAACAGTTATTTTGGGTTATTTGCATTTATTTTATGGTGGATTATTGCAAATATCATGATGCCAAATATTTAATCTGGTTTTGCATCTTTGGAGCATTTGGATTTTTAACAAAATACAGCATTACTTTTTTGTTCGGAGGATTAATAATTTCGTCAATAATCTTTCGTAGAGACATTTTCTCAAAAAGAGATTTGTGGATAGGATTACTGATATTTTTTGTTTTAATCTTAGCTAACCTATACTGGCAAATAAAAAATCAATTTCCTGTATTTATTCATTTTTCTCAATTATATGATAGGCAACTAAATCAACTTTCAATGGTTGAAGAATTGAAAAAACTCATTCTTTTTTCAAATCCCTTCACAATAATATTCTGGCTTTCAGGATTACTTGTTGTTCCTTTTATTTCGAAATTTAAACAATTCAGGTTAATTTCCTTTGCATTATTTTGTTCATTTGTTCTATTGTTTATCTCCAAGGGGAAATGGTATTATTTTTTTCCTGTCGTAATGAGTTTAGTCCCATTAGGCGCAGTTTTTTTTGAGCAACTGCTGCAAAAGAAAAAGTGGATAATCTATACTTATCTTATTTCACTTGGTTTGACAGGTATGTATCTTTTACCTCAAGGAATCCCAATTGTTAAGTTGGAAAAGCATATTAAACTTTATCATTTGAAGCCCAATAAAGATGGCAAAATACCACTTTCCTTTGATAATTTTTATTCAACAGAAATATGGACCCAGATATTGAATATTGTTAATAAAACATATGTAGAATTGCAGCCTGAAGAACAAATGAGATGTCTAATTTTAGGACGGCATTATTCAATGGCAGGAGCCGCAAACTTGCTTGGGGCAAAATATGGGTTGCCTCAGGCATTCTCGCTTCACAGTTCATTTGAGTGGATACCGGAATTTGATAAGGATGCAATTATTATTGCAATAGGAGAGTCAAATTGGATAAAAGGAAATTGGGAAGCATACTTTGGAGACGTTAAAGAAGTGGGCATTGTTGAGAACAAGTATGCAAATAGAGTGAATGAATATAATTATCGTATCTTTTTGTGTAAAAAATTGAAATATAATTCAATGGAATTTGCACAGCTAATTAAAAATTAATTGTTTACGAAGGTTGGAACAAAGCCATAACTCAGAATCTGAAAATGAACAGAGCATCGTATGTCGCTTTTCTCCTTCTCCTTGTTAATAGGGGGGTTCAGCCTGTCCTGAAGGTAGAGAACTCGTTGCAAACAAAAAAAGACAATAAGACTTGTTTTAAAGTTACCCTTATGAAGTCTTCAACAACTCATGTGGATATAGATTAGCAGCTTAACTTCAATGTAACAATACTATATGCCTAAAGCAACTGGCTGTTTGCTGCAAAAGAAATTGCTTCTATAATGTTGGTAACGCCCAGTTTATCAAACAGTTTGTGGCGATGGAATTTGACGGTATCAACAGATATAAAGATCCGTTTTGCAATATCATTCATGGTTAACCCCTGAGTAGAGAGATACAAAATCTCTCTTTCCCTGTCATTGAGGCTGCTCTTTTCTTTCATTTCCCAGAAATCCCCTTCCGGCACATAACTCCAGAACTTGTTCTCTTTTTGCTTGTAAATCTTAATATTGCCCGGAACACGATTTCCCGAGAGCGAAACTACGCAAAGCGATTTCCATATTTTCCCTTCCTTGGTGAGCAACAGGGGAGTAAGCTTTTGGTTGACAAGATAAGTATGGCCGCTTTTATTTTGCAGTCTGAAATCGTAGGTAATCATATAGAGCAAACGCTCTTCTTTTGGGATGTTCTCCTAAAAGCTGAAACCTATGTTGTTGATCTTATAAAGCAGGGGAAGGTCTTCTTTGACAACAAATTTAAAATAGAAAGCGAACCCCATCTCTTTCACCTCCTGTGTCGAATGGCCGCAAAGCAAAAGAGGGTTTTCCGAGACATAGTCAAAACCCCGTGTATGATAATCAATAACATAAATGCTTTGGTAAGTTGTTCTCGTAAAGGCATCAATCGCCACAAGATAATTCGTCAGCTGGAGTTTCTCTTCCTCTGAAATGTCCTGTATGGTGTTTTGCAAAGAAAAAAAATTATCGATATAGTCCATAGTTACAAATATAAACAATCGACATCTTCTGGCTATATTCTCTGATAGGTTTTTTGTCGTACTGAAAAACTACACTATTGGGTAGTGGAGAAGCAGAATACCCTGCATAGTTTTAAGCCATGAAAGAACTTATGATTTCTAACCCGATTTTTGAGGTTGTCTTTAATATAGCAAAGACATTGTCTGCTGTTATTTGTGTGCTTCTGATTACTTCCGGCACAACAACTTTAAAATCAATTTCATCCAGCAATAGCAACCCAAAAAGCATATTTGCAGATTTCGATGAGTGGGGAATGGATAAAGAATCTTTTATTGTTAAATTTGGACCTCCAACGAATAAGGAAGCTTTTTTTGATGACAAAAAGGATTTTAAAGAAGTCCTCAATTAAACAGAACTATTAAATTAAGACAGGATCGCAGTAACAACCAAATTCTGTTTTATAAACAGTAGTGTTCGACAAAAAAAGCGTTTAACTTTTTGCGCTCAAGCCGCGCGGGCTTTTACTTTTT
>NZ_JADQBH010000047.1 GCF_016278715.1 Marinilabilia sp.
AGCCGCCTTGTTCTTCAATCACTTTTTGCATCATGTAGGCAGTGGCTCCCCCGGGAACATCTTCATCGAAAAACACGATGCGGTTGGTTTTTTTCAAAGATTCCAGGATCATTCCTTCTTTATCGAAAGGAAGTAAGGTCTGAACATCGATAAGCTCTACTGAGATGCTTGTTTCTTTTAATTGCTGGATGGCTTCGGCGGCTATTCGAACACAAGAACCGTAAGTAACCAGGGTGACATCTGTGCCATGAATGAGAATTTCAGGTACGCCAAGGGGAATACGAAATTCGCCCCAGTTGGACGGTTGTTTTTCCCGGATGCGGTATCCGTTAAGTGGTTCAATGACCAATGCCGGATCTTCTCCCTCAAGGAGGGTGTTGTACATTCCGGCAGCTCTGGTCATGTCGCGTGGCACGCACACATGAATCCCCCGAATACTGTTGATGATCATGCTGAGGGGTGAACCTGAATGCCAGATGCCTTCGAGCCTGTGTCCACGGGTTCTTACTATGACGGGGGCCTTTTGTCCTCCTTTGGAGCGGTAGTGGGTAGTGGCCAAATCATCGCTCAGCGTATGCAGGGTGTATAGTAAGTAATCGAAATACTGAATCTCTGCAATGGGCCTGAGGCCGCGCAGGGCCATGCCAATTCCTTCCCCAACAATGGTTGCTTCGTGAATTCCGGTGTCGCGCACACGCCATTCGCCATATTTTTGTTGAAGACCTTCCAGTGTTTGGTTCACGCCACCCAGTTTTCCCGTATCTTCTCCAAGCGTGAGGACGCGTGGGTCCTTGCCGAAAACTGCATCAAAATTATCCCGGATAATCTCACGTCCCGGCACCATTGGGGCGTCATTGGCATACTCGGGTGCAACAGGAGCTACTTTTAACGGCGATTTTTCGGATTCATCATAGAGATGAAGATTGTATTTTTCATTGCCAATTTGGTAGTAGGCGGCAACCCAGGAACGAAGCCGATCTTTGAGGCCACCGGGCTTGTCACAGGAAACACACACATGGCGTAGAATTATTCTTGCCGAACTGAGAATCTCTTTCCGGTTAAGGCTGACAGCATTTTTGAGGTTGTTAATAACCTTTTGTATTTCTTTTTCTTTCGTTGCTTCACATACACAATGTTTTTGTTCCACGATGTGAATCAGTTCCTCGCGTTCCTCTTTTATTGGTTTTAGGTATTCATTGTAGGTGTTTTTTTGTGCGGTGATCGCTTCCTTTCGGGCTTCCTGCTCAATGTTGTCCAGTGTTTGTTCATCGGTCAGCTTTTTCTCCAGCATCCAGCGACGCATTTGTACCAGACAATCCTTTTCTTTTTCCCATTCCAGCCGTTCTGTAGATTTATACCGTTCGTGGGATCCTGATGTGGAGTGTCCAGTAGGTTGTGTCAGTTCCTGGATGTGAAAAAGAACCGGAACATGATCATTGCGGCATTTTTTAATACCGTCCTCATATATTTGGCACAGTTCTGAATAATCCCATCCTTTGGCTTCATATATGAGAATTCCTGATTGGTCAGTCAGGGTTTTCTCGAATCCTCTTAAAGCCTTGGAAATGCTAGCCTTGGTGGTTTGTTTCTCAACAGGAACAGATATTCCGTAGCCATCATCCCATACCGATATGGCCATGGGGATTTGAAGAACCGCAGCTGCATTAAGTGTTTCGAAAAAGAGTCCTTCGGAAGTGCTGGCATCGCCAATGGTACCAAAGGCTACTTCGTTTCCATTATTACTGAAATTGGTGAAGTCTGCCAGTTCGTCTTGCTCCCGAAATAGTTTGGATGCCAGAGCCAATCCGGTTAGTCGGGGCATTTGGCCTGCTGTGGGACTGATGTCTGATGCGGTGTTTTTACTTTGAGTCTGGTCGATCCACTGATGATTGCTGTCAATCAGACGAGTGCCGAAATGATTGTTCATGGAACGGCCACCGTTGTCAGGATTTAATTCGGTACGTGTCTCGCCGTAAAGCATTGCAAAAAATCTTTCCGGGGTAATCATCCCGGTAGCCAGCATGAACGTCTGGTCGCGGTAATACCCTGACCGCCAGTCCCCCTCCTTAAATTGTTTGGCCATGGCTATTTGAGCTATCTCTTTGCCATCTCCGAAGATTCCAAATTTTGCTTTTCCGTTTAGCACTTCCCTGCGGGCCAGCAAACTCATTTGCCGGCTGAGGTGGGCCAGTTTGTAGTCGGTGAGCACTTCCTTTTTGAATTCTTCAAATTTAAGGGCCTCTTTACTTGCTTTATTTGGCGAATCTTTGCTGATAATCCCTTCTTCGTTTTGTTTGCTTGTCATCATTGCGCTTCAATTGTGTTGGTTTAGCTCTCCATAAGCATCCAACAAGGCAAAGTTAGGTTTTTTTTGATGGAAATTAATTGGTTGCACTACTCAAACATAAAGGAGGCAGGGAATGTTTACCCTCATGCATTTTTTGTATCTTTGCCCTCCTTAAAGTGCTTGAAAATGATACTAAAACTTCTGCTTGTAACTATTGTTTTGATGGCGGCTATCACAGCCCTTTTTGCTGTTCGCATTTTGCTGAAAAAGGATGGTAAATTTCCCAATACACATATTGGTGGAAACAGGAACATGGCCCGAAAAGGTATTTTTTGTGCATCAACACAAGATAAAATGGCCAACAAAGACAAACGGCACATCCTCAAAAATACCCTGAACTGATATAATATTGTGTTTTAATGTTAGGTTGTTCTTCACCATAGTATCGTTAGATTTTTAGATATTGGATGAAAAATGCTTCGTACAGTATTGATATACTGAGCATTAA
>NZ_JADQBH010000179.1 GCF_016278715.1 Marinilabilia sp.
GAAAACGCCGCAGCACCTCATCAATGCCATCCAACAAATCGGAACGCACCATACTCACTTCATCAATTACCAGCAGGTCGAGCGTGCGGATGATATCAATCTTTTGACGACTGTAGCGATGAATATTTCGTCCCTCCGGTCCATTCCCTCCGGCCGCCCCGGGAACAATGGGGCCAAAAGGCAACTGGAAAAAAGAATGAATAGTCACCCCTCCTGCATTGATAGCCGCCACACCGGTAGGTGCAACAACCACCAAACGCTTGGGAAGACTGGTCTTCAGATTATGCAGAAAAGTGGTTTTTCCGGTTCCGGCCTTTCCGGTCAGAAAAACATTTCGTCGGGTAAATTCAACGAATTCGCGTGCCAGGTTGAGTTCAGGGTTGGTTTGAAAATCCATTACATTACGCTTTTTGTAGTTGCAAACATCAAAAATATGCTTTAAGAGGGGGAATTGCAAATAACTCCCATCTTCGTCACCTCACTTGAAACCAGCAATTAACCGTCTTTGCAAGCATAATAAAGTTAACTAACCGGCCATCCATTCAACAAAATAGCAAATTCAGTTTATTTTAGTTAAAATTCTCTCTATTTTTGTGCTTACAAGTTTTGCTAACCCGCAAAGGCTTTAATCAACCTCCCTTGCCCAAAATCAATTCACAATTATTCTATTGATTAACATCATCAAAATAACACCCCTAATGAAGAAACCCATATTACTAATACTCTCTGGTCTGGCATTGCTTGCCGGCTGTTCTGAAAAAACCAAACAAGAAATGCGACCTACATTTAAACCTGAAAACGTTAAGGTTGAAAACGGCATCATGACCCCCGAAGTTCTGTGGTCAATGGGCCGTATCGGCAATGTTAATGTATCCCCCGACCATCAGAAAGTGCTTTTTACTGTCACTTATCCCGACATCGAAAACAACAGCTTCAACACCGACCTTATCGTGATGAATGCTGATGGAACCAACCGCGAAAGAATCAACACCCAATTTAAAAACAACTGGTCACTGTCTTTATCTTTTGGTGGAAAAAAGAAAAATGTTGAAGTCGAAAAAAAGGCCAACAGAAACAAGATATCAGCAGTCAACTGGCGTCCGGACGGTAAAAAAATAACATTCTTGTCGGAATACAATGGCGACCGCCAATTGTATGAAATGTCACCCAACGGAAAAGAGGTCGTTCAGATTACGGATATCCCCAAAGGAATAAGCAATTACAAGTACTCGCCCGACATGGAAAACCTCCTTTTCATTAAAGAGGTTAAGCTGGACGAAACACCCGCAGACATGTATCCCGACCTGCCGAAAATCAATGCCCGCATAGAGGACGACTTGATGTACCGCCACTGGGACAGTTGGGACGACTATCAATACAGCCATATTTTTGTTGCTCCCTATCAGGCAGAGAAATCCATTACCGAGGGCGTTGACATTTTGAAAGATGAGCGCTTCGACACACCTCTCCAACCCTTTGGGGGAATGGAGCAAATTACCTGGACACCTGACGGAAGAAAAATTGCATACACCTGTAAGAAACTGGCCGGGATGGATTATGCCCTTTCGACCAACTCGGATATTTACCTCTACGACCTGGAGAAAAAGACGACCATTAACCTGACAGAGGATAACCCCGGGTATGACAAAAATCCTGTATTCTCGCCCGACGGATTGCGCATTGCATGGGAATCGATGCCCCGTGACGGTTACGAAGCCGACAAGAACCGATTAATGGTTAAAGACCTGGAGTCGGGTCAGGTTATAGATTACACCGCCAACTTCGACCAGGATATTCATTCACCTGCCTGGAACCTGATGGGCGATGCCCTTTTCTTTATCAGTAACCGCCATGCCACGGAAGATATCTATCGCATCAATCTGCCGGGTGGTGACATTCACAAAATCACAGACGGAAAGAACAATTTCACCTCGGTAATCCCCGTTGGAGGACAACTCATTACCACCCGCATGAGTATGAGTGCCCCTACCGATATTTTTGCGGTGAATCCGGTTGATGGTTCCGCTCAGAATATTTCCTCCATAAACCAGCCCATACTGAACCAAATTAATATGGGAAAAGTAGAAAAACGCTGGATTGCAACTTCTGACAACAAAGAAATGCTCACATGGGTCATTTACCCACCCAATTTTGACCCGGAGAAAAAATACCCAACACTTCTCTATTGCCAGGGAGGGCCCCAAAGTAGTGTAAGCCAATTTTGGAGCTATCGGTGGAATTTTCAGATGATGGCTGCCAATGATTACATCGTAGTGGCTCCAAACCGCCGTGGTCTGCCCGGTTTTGGCAGAGAATGGAACGAGCAAATAAGCGGCGACTACGGCGGACAAAACATGCAGGATTACTTCAGCGCCATCGACACCATGGCCAAGGAACCCTATGTGGATAACGAAAATCTGGGCGCTGTAGGTGCCAGCTACGGCGGATACTCGGTTTACTGGCTGGCAGGAAACCACGACAAACGATTCAGTGCTTTCATCTCCCATTGCGGGGTATTCAACCAGGAAATGATGTACACCACCACCGAGGAGATGTTTTTTGTCAACTGGGACTTGAAAAAACCTTATTGGGAAATGCCTGAAAAACATTACGACTTCTCTCCACACCTATTTGTGGAAAAATGGGACACCCCACTGCTGGTTATTCATGGGGGCAAAGACTTCCGTATTCCATACACCCAGGGAATGGCAGCCTTTAATGCCGCGAAACTAAGAGGTATTCCTTCCCGATTCCTATTCTTCCCCGAGGAAAGTCACTGGGTGCTAAC
>NZ_JADQBH010000282.1 GCF_016278715.1 Marinilabilia sp.
TGCTGTTTACTATCTGCCACAGACTGGAATCATTTTTCGGAGGGGTCTCCAGCAGAAAGGGGTATTTTTCGGCGAGGTCTTCTCTCTTGTGTTCAAATTCCGATAGGATTCTGTTGACCTGTACCGTTTTGCGAATCGTATCATAGTTGAAATAGGGTCTGAAATTGTTTAAAATACTGTCTCTTTCGTTCTGAATCTCTGTTTGGCTTTTATAAACAGGAAAGTCAAACGGTGCAATAAGCATCTCATGCTTCCAGGGTTTACCTTTGCTGTATTCGTAAGGAAATTTGCCTTCACGTGGCAGGATGTAAACCACCAATGTAATGGCAGCAAGAAATATCAGAACCCTGTTAATGGCTGTTGTATTATCTTTGATGGTCGAAAAAAATCCTGGCATAATAAGTTTTGTTTATCCGGTATAAGGGATAGTGCTGATATAAGTTGACGTTTTAACCTTGTTTTTTTGCTCTTTAACTATTAAGCAGATTTTAATGTGCTGTGTTTCTATGTGGTTAAAGAACAAAACTATTTCGTTTGAAACCGTCAGGTTAATTCATTACTATCTCTAAACTAACTTTGTTTTTATAAATTAAAGTACTAATATAGTGAAAAGGTTTTGCTGCATGATATATTGGTTCTTCTTTTTGGTCTGCTTTTTGTTTGGACAGGCCTAACCTGATTTACTGACTTCATCGAAAGTTAATGGAGTATTGTGATTTCAAATTTAATTTTTTATGACACAATCGATATGTACTTACGGGTTTATCCCGGTGCGCACAGAACCTTTTGAAGGGGCTCAGCTTGAAACTCAGATTTTATTTGGTGAAAGTTTTGATATACTCGAAAACAGAACGGGGTGGTGTCGGATAAAATGTCATTTTGACGGCTATGAGGGGTGGATAGATGATAAATTGATTGTGAAGTTGGATGAGCGTGACGTAGAGTTGTGGAATCGTCCTATCGGGCATGTTGTAACTAAGGCCTTTGTAAAGGTTATCCGTGAGTCCGATTCTACTCCAATGCTCTTGTCTTCCGGGAGCAGGGTAGTTTTTAATGGAGAAGACCGAAATGTCATTAGAATTGGTAATGAAGAGTTTTATTGGCAGGGAATATTGCCTGACGGGCGTTTCGATTTGGAAGAAGTGGCCCGGGGATACCTCAATTCTCCTTATTTATGGGGCGGTCGTTCATTTTATGGCATTGATTGCAGTGGAGTGGTGCAAAATGTTTTTAAGGTAGCTGGAGTCCTTTTACCCCGAAATGCCTCTCAGCAGATCAATTATGGTCAGGTGGTGAGTTTTGTAGAAGAAGCAGGAATTGGCGATTTGGCATTTTTCGACAATGAAGAGGGAGAAATCATCCATGTTGGAATTTGTCTGGGACACGGGAGTATCTTACATTCCAGTGGCTCTGTAAGGATTGATGTGCTAGACCATCAGGGTATTTATAATAAGGAGAGACAACGTTATACCCATCATCTTAGAGTTATAAAAAGAGTAATTGATGGATAAAAAATATTGTTACGACTATCCCCGTCCTGCAGTTACGGCCGATGTTGTTGCAGTTGCCGGAACGAGCTTTGAGGAGGCAAAAATTTTGCTGATTAAGAGAAAGAATCCCCCATTTCAGGATATTTGGGCGCTACCGGGTGGATTTGCCGAAATGGATGAGGATATCGAAATTACTGCCATTCGTGAGCTGGAAGAAGAAACGGGCCTGAAAGGTGTGGAGGTTCATCAGATAGGGGCCTTTGGGAAGGTGGGGCGCGATCCCCGTCATCGTACTATTACAGTTGCTTTTCTTTCCTGTCTTGATATAACTGCGGAAGTCGAAGGCAATGACGACGCTTCGGATGCCGGGTGGTTTTCGGTTAATGATTTACCCGTACTGGCGTTCGATCATGTGGACATTGTTAAACAGGGGGTGGAATTGTGGCAACGTATGAAAAGTTGATTAAAACCAAACCATCCTTTTCACTACCAACTGTTTCTAAAAAAACACTGCCGTAAATTTCTACAGCCATTATCCTTTCATTGCTTCCAACACCAGAATCGTTTCAGGTCCTTTGTTAAAAAGTAAATCGAGAATACTCAAATGAGCTTGAAAACCGTGGCGTTCACCGAATACTTGTTTGTATGGAATGGTTGTGATTCCGGAGAAGGTGTCGTCCGAAGGCTTTTTGGGATGAATGACCTCCCTGAGGTCCAACATGTTATCTGCTGAAGTATGTAGATATTCTTCTGTATAAGTGATGTCAATATCTATTCCGATTAGTTCGCAGAGAAGTTCGGTACTTTTCATGTTAAAATCAAAAAGCCAGGTGTGCTTTTTGGCAAAAAAAGGTTCTATTTCATCACAGTAAAACTGGAAGAAGGGAGATGAATTGTATGCCGAAATCAGCGACTGCCAGTGATTTTGTTGCCAGGGGGTATGGTAGGCTATTTTTACATCTTTATCTTCAATTTTTTGGTTTTTATTTTTTTCAACCGGGATCGTAAGGGCGAGCGAACCGTTGGCTGCCATGATGTTGTAACGGTTTCTGTAAGTCTGCCGGCTGTAATGAGCGTGCTTTTCAATTATTGCTCTCCCCTTTGTTAATTGTGCAAAATAGTCAACAGGCCCGAAAGCGGCCTGACAAAGCAGTGGTGTTTTTGACATACTATTGTTCCTTCTCCCAAGTGTCTGTTTTCTTGTTTGTTACCGGTTCTTTTGTTTGCTTTTCAATAGTTGATTCTTTATGTTTCTCTTTCTTTGGAACGGACGACCTGAATGAAAATATG
>NZ_JADQBH010000158.1 GCF_016278715.1 Marinilabilia sp.
CATTCAACATGCCAATATTTTTTAGTTTTCCCAAACTTAGATATTGGCATGAGTGTTTCCTATGCGTAGTTTACCGGACGCTTACATTGATTCAAAGTCCCTTGTAAAAGTTTAACGGACGATTAATAAAGCGGACTTAGTAATAAATAATTAGAAGAAAACTTTAAAAATTTATGTTGTGCAACTGTTAAATGAAGAAAATTATTCAAAATTGCTTCCCTTTCTAAAAGAGGTGGAATTCAATAATTTATTTGCCCGATCGGTGGCAGAAAAACACGTAAAAGGAAAGATATACGTGGATAATCCCGAACGTCCGGAAACATTTTATGTCTTGCATCCTTATGGTATGTCATTGTTGTTTGGCAACCCATTCAACACTTCCTTTAACCGGCAATTCCGAGAATATGCGATAGATTCCGGGAAAAAGGGGAAGCGGCTGGAATGGATGCAGGCCTGGCCCCAGGCATGGGATCAGGTTTTGGTTGAACTCCTGGGTGGACGTCTGATCCGGTCGGAAGAGAATACAAGCGATCAGCATGATGGCATTGTGGAGTTAAACACACGGGTCAATTTTCGTTTTGAACTGCCAAAGTACTTCTTAACACTAAAGCCGGAGCAACCAGCCGGGGTTTCTGTTGTACCGACCAATGAGAAATTGTTTCACGAGATGAAAGGAGGTGTTGTACCCGGTAAATTCTGGAATTGCGCCGAAGATTTATTGCATATAGGAAAGGGGTATAGTTTGTTGTATAATGGTCGACTGGCAGCCACCGCTTATTCGGCATTTGTTCATGAAGCCACGTTGGAATTGGGTATTGAGACTCAGGAAGAATACAGGGGAATGGGGTTTGCAGTCAGGGCCTGTTCTGCCCTGATTGACTATTGCATTGAAAACGGTTACGAACCAGTATGGGCCTGTCGGTTGGAAAACACCGGCTCGTATAACCTTGCCCGAAAGCTTGGGTTTGAGCCCTGCAGGGAAATACCTTATTACCGGCTGGGCAATTGAATCTTTTTATTCATAAAAGATTTTTTTTGGTTAGAGAGATGTTGACAATTTTCCTTTTTAAGAGCAGACTTAATTTTGGGGTTGCTCAAAACCTCTTTGTAAGGAATGCAAAATCAATATGCAAGAATAAATGTTTGAAGATAGAAGGAGTAAAAAGATAATATTCCTGGCGCATTGTATATTTAATCAGAATGCTGTATCGGACGGGACTGCTTCTCATGAAGGTACTATGACAGAATTAGTGGAGTTGATTAATTTGTCAGGTATTGGGGTAGTTCAAATGCCATGCCCTGAACTACACTGCATTGGTTTAACCAGAGGTGACATCAATGGCAGAAAGAGATCTGTCACGGAGGAAAACAGTCGAATACGAAACATAATGGAAAAGGAAACCTCTTTAGTCAAAATTAAGCATTTGATTCAGCCCGTTATTTGTAAGATAATGGAATATCATGAGAATGGTTTTGAGATTAAAGGAATAGTGGGAATTAACCGTTCTCCGAGTTGTGGTGTGGAAACAACGTCCCATGACAGTAAAGAAGTTGAGGGGCAGGGTGTTTTTGTTACAGAACTACAAAATGAACTAGAAAAAAGAGGACTTCATATCCCTTTTGTGGGAATAAAAGGGTTTGAACCAGAAAATGCACGTGCGACAATAAGAAGTTTGATTGGATTTGATCGAAAACCGGATCACAATAGTGCATAAAGGAGAAGCCAATACCCGGATTTGTAATGGGGCAAGGTTTTTATTATGACATATTTGTGCACGCCTATGGTTGGTTTCAGATGAATAAGTTCCCGGAAATTCTTTGATTTGTTTGTTTCCTATTACCTTTGACATTGTAAAGTCTTTTTATTGATATAGTAGCATTGATTTATGTTTTACCGGAGAAAAATTGTACTTGCTTTAATTGAATTGTTGGGTGGAGACATAGAGAAACTACAGCTTCAAAAGTTGTTGTTTTTGTATAGTCAGCGAAAACCATCTGCAGAGTACGATTTTGTGCCTTATAAATACGGGTGCTATTCTTTTTCGGCTAAGGCAGATTTGAATACGATGGTAAAAAGAGACTTTTTGGGAGAGGAGGAAAACCGTTATAACATTTTAGATCAGACGAGTTACTTAAAAAGTATAAAAACCTCCGATCAAAAATTGCTTCAGGAAGTTGTTGAAACCTATGGAGGGATGAACAATAATCAGCTCATAAAACATACTTATATCAATTTTCCCTGGTATGCTATTCGAAGTACTATTGCCCGGAATATTTTACCGGAAAAATTGTATGAACGTTTGGATAATGCTCTTCCGCAACAAACAGAACCTACTTTGTTCACTATAGGTTATGAAGGTATTTCGCTGGAGAATTATCTCAATAAACTGCTTAAGAATAATGTTAAGTTACTGGTGGATGTTCGGAAAAATCCGTTGAGTATGAAGTTTGGATTCAGTAAGACGTTATTGAAACGATATACTTCAAGTGTAGGTATAGATTATCTGCATATACCAGAAGTGGGTATTGAATCCTCTAAGAGACAAAAGTTGGAAACCCAGGCAGATTATGACTCCCTTTTTGCGGACTACCGGGCCACCACATTAAAAAATACCGCCAATAATCAAAAATACATCATTGAATTAATTAATCAATATCATCGAATAGCCCTGACCTGCTTCGAAGCTAATCATTGTCAATGTCATCGTACACATCTGGCCAATTCTGTCGGGGAATTCGAAGAATTCTATTACCCGATAATCCATTTGTGATATGCCACGAAAAAGAATTCTTTTAACTGTTACTACTTATCCATTGCCCTCCCGGAGTTATGATGAATTGGTTTGTACCGCCGGAATTCTGGAGAATGGAGAATGGATAAGGATTTATCCGGTACCTCTAAGCTTTCTAATAGGGCAAAGAAAAAAAGGACAGTTCGGTACATTTAAGTATAACTGGGTTGAACTGGATCTTAAAAAAAGAACGGATGATTTCAGGCCGGAAAGTTATTCTCCTATTAATTATGATTTTAAAGATATGGAGATTGTCGGACAGCTGGATACTAAGCATAATTGGTTTTTAAGGAAGGAAGCCTGTCTGAAAGAAGTTTACACCAACCTGGATCAGTTGATAGACGACTCCCAAAAACCCCGAAACAAATCCCTGGCAACATTTAAACCTACAACGATTACTAAATTTGAAATCGAAAAGGATGATCCGGAATGGAAGGATGAATGGAAAGAACTACGTAAACAAGGCGACTTGTTTAATCAGGATAAACCCCCGGAAATTTTGATTCCAAAACTGCCATATAAATTTTATTATCATTTTACTGATGAAAGCGGCAAAAAAAGCCGATTGATGATTGAAGACTGGGAAATTGGAGCGTTGTTTTGGAATTGTATGCATGCTGCTAAAAACAACGAAGCCGAAGCTCTTGAGAAAGTAAGAGCACAGTGTGAAGTAAACTTCATTAAAAACAAGGATTTGCATTTCTTTTTAGGTACTACGAGAGAGTGGCATATGAGAAGAGCAAAAAATCCATTTGTAATTATTGGCTTGTTTTATCCCAAAAAAGAATTGCAATTGAGCCTTTTTTGATGGTTAAGAGAGGATGGGCTTCTCAGCAATAAAGAAATTGTGTTTTGCGACGAATTGTTGGATTTGTAAAAATCTTAATTTTCACAATTTCGTTGTGGAAAATTCAACAAAATTAAGTAGATGTTTAAGGGCTTTACCATTTAATTGTAAACCTGGTTATGAGAAAAAGGCTTATGCGAAATATGCATCAGATAAAAGAAGTATTGTTGTTGAGGTGCAGAAATGAATTTTTTGAAGTGGATGTCATCTGTGATATCTGAAGAAATGGCCTTGCGACTTTGATATCAAATAAGTTTTTTAATCTTTATTTTTTCGACTATGGATAGAATCTATGATGTGTGTTACAAGCTTAAAGGTGAAATTGATGAAAAGAAAACAACCTTTACTGTCAATGAAAGGAGGGAGTTTGATAAGGAAATGGAATATGACTCCGGACTGCATGCGGCAATAAGAAATGAAGGAGGAACAATGGGCGAAGAGTGGTTTGATTATATCAGAGTAAAAGAGCAAAGATGAATCATATTCAAAACCAGTACCAAAAAAGGATTGCAAAGACAGACAATCGGGCTGTAATAATTTTAATCATTGGGCTTATTTCTTTATTAACACCCTGGCTTCTCACTGCATTTGAGGCACCCTTTAAAGATCTTGATTTTTCCAGTACCGGACAGATTGGTGACACTATAGGAGGTATAACGGCTCCATTTCTTAGTCTCGTAGGAAGTGTTTTAGTGTTTCTTTCCTTTAGGGCACAGATTGAGATGAACAGAGTTCAATTTTCTGCTATTCAGAAGCAGTTTGAGAAAATTGATAAAGAGGAAGATGAGAAGAGTATTAACCGGATGCAACATGTTTTGAATGTAATTCGTGACCAGTATCTGGAACAGTATGAACTGTTTTTTAATAAGCATTCGAAGGAAAGTATGGCATATTTTGCTTTAACCCGTATTAACTTATTTCCTAACAAAGAGACGAAAGAAAACTTGAAACTTAATGTCTTGAACAAAATTCAAAACTCCTTATTGTTATTCTCCCCTCTTTTTTATCTTAAAAAATTAATAGAAGAGAGCGATCTTGAAGAAGTGGAAATAGATTTTATTAAAATTCAGGCTCGTTTAATTCTGGAGAACTATGGTATGATAAAGGTTGTCGATGAAATAAAGAGTCGACTTCAAGAAGCCAAAAGTTATGAGGAAAACATGACGGTAATTTCCCGAATAGAGGATTTGGATATGGAGCTTAATGAGTTTTATAACCTCGATTATGTTTGCAGATCATTTAAGTTTTCGAGCGAGGAGAATGGAGATGAGTGGATTCCGGAATAATTGGGTAAGATATTTCTATAATTATGAAAATTGTGAAGGTTATTATTTTCAGACTATATCATATTTTTTGCTGTAGTTATTGTTCCTCCAAAATAAACGGTGTAGGTTTTATATCATTCAGGAAGAATTGAATTATTAGTTTTTGTGAGTTTTTTGGCAAAAACTTTACAAAACCTATATCGGGACTAGTCCCCTTAAACCTATCTTCCCGCGAAAGCCAAAAATTCCGGCCATTGCGCAAGGCCTTGAAACGAGGCTTGAGCTGAAAATTTTCCAAGTCATAAAAGGGCTCTTATAATATGACATCCGAGTTCATTACGACCTTGAAAAGAAAAATACATGCGTAATAAAGTCGCCCATTTTGGCTTCCCGCCATCCGCCGGCCCGGAAAGCGGACAGGCCCCCCGCCTTTTGAACAGAAGATTTGTTTAAGCATTATAATTTTACATTTGATCAGTAAGTTGTTGATGATTACTTTGTGCACGAGATTCAAACAGAGACGATTTTACGATAAAACAACCTTGTTTTTAGGCTTACCTGGCAAGGTCAGTCCCTATCTAGCCAGTTTGTGGGTTCAAAATATTAATTTTGGACAGGATTTGCCGGAGATAAAAATAGAAGGAATAAACTCTAATTTATTATGCTACACTGGAATCAGGAATAGTGGGAAAGAACGGTTATTGAATGCTTTTATGAGTTTTCATTCTTTGAAAGAGAATGATTTTCCAGATGATTTAAAATCAAAATGGAAAGAGCTTAATGAAAAGTTAAAATCAGAGCAGCCTACAACGGACTTCAACGGAGAAGTGGTCAGTGGAAGAGTGGAAAACACACTGAATAAGTTAACTATTGAAGAGTGTAATGAAGTTGCAAAAATCATTGTTGATTTAAGCTTTCAGATACGCAGAAATGATTAACAGGATTTAAAAGTGAATGAACCTAAGATTAACTATTAGATTTTTTATTGTAACGGATGAGTGAAAAATTTTAATTGCCATGTTATGTGTCTCAGCCATTTGCAAGTTCTCCAATAAATTCTCTATCACCTAGGAAGCTCGATATAGTGCTGACGCCAAACAGTTTAATATACTCATTGAGTAGCTCTGTAGACCTACCCGTTAACCCAGGTGTGCAGAGCAGAAGCTGTTAATTACAAGGGGTATTTCTGAATTTTGGGAATGGGGTTATTTGCCGGACAAAAGGAAGAACCAAAGCCACTCTCTTTTAAGAAATAAGTCAAGCCTCCAGCTTGCACGAAGCCCCCATTCCATAGAAAGAGACGTGATTATTTATGGCTTGTTCCAAACCGATGCCAGTGTCGTAGTTGTTAATCTCGATTCCCATTCCCAGAAAGGTTTTGGGGGATGATTTTTCCTCTATTTTTGTCCAGTTATTAAAACCAATTAATGTTTAGGTGGAAAAATTCTTAAGTTTTTTTCAAAACCGGGAGCGTTTTCAATAAAAAGGTTGTTGCTTAAGTAAGATTTAAAAATTTTGTAGGCTTATACCTGCTTGTTGGTTGGATGGAATGAATCCCGATGGTTCTATAGTAATTCCCTCAAGCTTGTGACCTAAATTATTTGTATACAGATGAATGAAAAAAAGTTGATAAGACAATGTAAAAAAGGAAAATCTTCAGCGCAGCATGAGGTGTATCGTGTTTATGCACCCCGTTTGCGTGGAGTTTGCCGAAGGTACATTGTTGATCCCGATGAGGCCGAAGATGTTATGCAGGAAGGTTTTATCAGGATATTCTCACAAATAGAAAAGTTTACCTGGCAGGGAGATCATACCTTTTTCTACTGGATGAAAAGGGTAATGATTAACCATGCGCTCAACTACCTGAAGAAAAACCGTGCTCATTTCCACGGTGAAGCTTTATCGGAAGAGCATGCCGATAGGAGTGGCGACGATAACGATCGTTTTTTTGACGACAACTATTCCAGATTTTCTAAAGAGGATGTTGTTAACGCACTTACTGAAGTTCCTCTGCCATTTAAGATGGTCCTGAACATGGCAGTGATTGATGGCATGAAACATAAAGAAATTGCTGAAGCTCTTGAAATTGCCGAGGAAACCTCGCGTTCCAGATTAACGCGGGCCAAACAGTTATTAAAAAAGGCTTTGTTGTGTAGGGCTGGAACTGTGGTGAGAAATGCTTAGTCAATTAAATTTTTGTCATTTTTTTATTTGGGATGCTTTTTCATCCGCTATAAACAAGTTCGTTATGAAGAAACAAAATACAGACTCGATAGACCAGTTATTGTCCGAAACTTTTGACGATTACACTGTGCCTGAGTTCCGTAATTCATGGCCAAAAATAAAAAAGCAGGTTTTCAAGCAACGATTCATGAAATTTAACGTCTATCAATTCAACGTTTATTACGGAATTGTTGCCGTCGGTGCTATGATTACAGCTGGTGTTTTATTATCCAATCCTTTTGCGCCCAATGAGGATGTTCCGGTTCCAGTGGAAAAGACGGAGCAATCTTCGGACGATTCTATTAAAGAATTATTAAAAGAAGACCTTTCGATACAGGAGCCTTCTGCCGGGAAAGATGTTCCGGAGAGAGCGGATACAGAGGCTCCTTCGGGTGTGATGATGCCCGTTGCAGAAGATGAAGTACCTGAAAGTATTTTGCCGGAGCAAGAGGCCCCTGACAACGCTGATATCCAAAGGCAGGATGCACCAGATGAAAAACCAGAGCTACCTATTTACAAAGATTCAGCAGGAATAGATGAGGTAATTTTGCCTCCTTTAGAAAATCAGAAAGATAGTTTAGGTGTTCTTCCCATGACTCCGCTTCAATCAGTGGAAGAATTACCAGAAGCGATTGCGGACTCAATAGTTTCAGATTCCGTGTCACAAAAAGTTAAGCGGGTCATCGTAATTGAAGAACCGGTAGTGAAAAGAGATACCGTAGTAAAAGTAATTCGAAAAAGAAGAAGATAGTATCGTGCATTTTCTCTTTATTGATTAACAACGACAACCAATCTCAATGGATAAGAAAAATATTATTCTTCTATTTTTGTTTCTGTGTGCATTAAGCCAACTCAAGGCCCAAAACAATGTAAAATATGATACGGTATATGTTGCGCGGGATACTATTGTAGAAACCGTGGAGGTGATTCGATATGAATATGTAGATGTTGAGCCTTTTGAGCTTTATGTAAGTAACGGAGTCTCTTACGTGGAAACCGATATTATTTCCGAATCAGTTGATCATGTTTCCGGGTTGTTTAGTGTTCCCCTTGTTCTTAAGCTAACAAAGGGGAATTTTTTTTTGCAGAGCGGGCTGGAGTATCGAAAAGTTAACTTTGAAACCTCGAGCCTTGAAGATGTGGCGAAGGAGGTAGAAAGACAAATAACCGAAACTGTGGTGGTAGATACCATTTTCAGGTATAATGATGGCGATCCCAAAGCCTCTGTCATAACCAAAGAGGTGGAACGAACCATTTTTGAAACAGAATACAATGAGGAGTTGGTGGTAAGCTATCACGATTTCTCATCTTTCTTTGTTCCCCTTGTAGCTGGGTATCGTTTTCGGTTTAATAAAATATCGGCCGATGTTGGTGCCGGTATGGGCTTTAATTTTTTCACATCTGAAGCACGGGAGTCGCTGGAGAAAGATTTCCCGGACGAGGATCCAGTCTTTTTTTCCTACCTCATTAATCTCTCCATAAATTACCAATTATCCAGTCACTTTCTATTGCAAGGCGGAATTTCTGGCGCCTGGGATACCAATTCCAGTCCTCTGGATTTCAATCAAAAACAAGCAGGATTGAAATTATTGTATAAAATTTTCTAAAAATCGGGAGCGTTTTTGTCGCATTTGCTGTTTTGAGGGTAAAACAATAAAAGTTTAGAATTATGAAAAAGTTATCTACCATTATTTCATTTCTCATAGTCTGGATTACTGTGGTAAACGGAGCAGAAATAACAGTGACAAATAACCAAAACTCCGGAAACGGTTCTTTTCGAAATGCCGTAGCTCAGGCCGCCGATGGCGACAATATTATTTTCGATGGCGATTTTACCATTTTTCTGGAAACGCCTATCCTGCTTGGTGACAAAACCCTATCTATCGATGGCCTTGCCAATGGAAACAAGGTTATTCTGGATGGTAATTATCTGGATGCCGATAATGATACCATCGACGATGACGGACTTTATACCCGCATTTTTACAGTGATTGGGGTGGCAGACAAAGATGTTAACCTGTCCAATTTAATTATCCAGCATGGAAGTACTGATAGGGAGGCCTATTCCAGCGAGAGTTTTCCTTCCTATCAAGGAGGAGGTGTCTATATTGATATGATTGAGGGAGGCAACGTAACATTTACCAATTGTACCATCCAGAACAATATTCTTTCGCGTAGGGTAGATGGTTACGATGGCGTTAATCAGGTCACCATATATGGAGCGGGTGTCTTTTCCAATAATGGAGGTGATTTTGTGGATTGTACCATCAAAAACAATATAGGTATTGCCAAAAACTCTTACCAGGTAAATATCAACGGGGGCGGTGCCTGCTTTAGTGAAGGAGGTTCTTTGCGCAATTGCCTGATTGCCGGAAATAAAATTCTTTTTGAACCCATAAATAACCAAAATTTCTTTACTGGTACTGGTGCCGGTCTGGATCTTTCCGATGGGGGAGTAATGATTAATTGTGTTATTGTGGGTAATTTTATTGAGAATGTTTCCGATGAACTGGAAGGATATTGGACAACAGCCATTGGCGGTGGATTGGTGGCTATCAACAGCAAGGTGTATAATACTACCATTGTGAGTAATGGCATGAAAAATATAATTGATAAGTTAGATGAGGGGGAGCAAGGAGACCGAATTGATATTGCCTGCGGTGGTGCTATTATGACTTACCAGGCTCCAGAAGGAGAAACTAATGCAGATATTACCGATTATCAGAACAATGTTCTATATGGTAATTATTTGTCTTCCGGATATTTCCATGATGGAGTGGCAGCACCTCCCTATACACAGTACCTGGCTGTTTCACAGGCCGCAGAATACGATTCAATGGAGCTGAGCGAACCCAACCTTTTGCTGCAAGAAAATCCCTTTATCGACTTACCTTTTGAAGGGGAAGATGGCGAATGGGGAACCGATGATGATTTTTACGGCGATTTGCGGCTTAGAGAGAATTCACCACTTATTGATGCAGGTAATCCGAATGAAACTCAATTTGAAGCCTTGTCACTTGATTTTTACGGACGTGGACGCATTAACAACAATCGCATCGACATTGGGGCTCTGGAATTCTACGCATCGGATGTTACTTACTCACTTTCCGGAAAGGTTCATGCAGGTGCTTTAGATCTATCAGTCGGAACCGTAGAGGCTTATGATGTAAACGATACCAGTCAGCCGGTGGCTTCAGCGGTCGTAAACAGCGATGGTACCTTTGAATTCCCGTCTCTGGTGCCTGGCGATTACTATTTCTATGCCATCCCTGACGATGATACGGAATTTTACGCTACCTGGTTTGGCGATGAAACTGAAATAGTCAATGCTATTTCCATTGATGTGGATGATATTATCTATGACGTGGACATTCATCTTATCAGCAAAACACCAACGAGTGTGGCAGATGCAAGTCAGGTGGAAATTGAAATATACCCCAATCCGGCTTCAGAAATTGTAAATATTAAAACGACTTCTCCAATCAAAGAAATTGTGATTTATGATTCATTCCGTGCTCAAACAAAGTATTTTGATGGTAGCAATACCCGGTTGGTAGTTTCTGACCTAAGAGCAGGAGTTTATGTTATATCAGTTGTAACAGAATTACAATCCATACACCAACAGTTAATAATAAAATAATCGTTTTCTTTTCCTTCCCCTCAAAACCGGATTCGGATAATCTCAGACCCATTATCCCCGGTTTTTGGGGGATTTGTTTTTGTAACCCCATTCATCACGTTGATTAAAGTAGTGCAAGGCAGAATGGAGGATTTCCCTCGAGAACCTGATAGTAGAATAAATACTAATGCCAACATTTAAACATTTAGCCTCCGATCAAGCGTTGCTTGCATACGCTTGATATTGGAGGCTATTGTTGAACCAAACAATCTTCAGGGTGTCTCGCAATAAAATACTATAAAACAACGATTTACCTATAGTGTTTTCAATCGGTTTCCGGGAAGGTATTTAATGATGATTTGACTCCAGTTATCTCGTTCTTTGATATATATTTTTGCAATTAACCACATTTCTGATGCTGTTTTGAGCGTTACGTGCTTGTTTAGCCAAACTACCTCATTATTTTTCGGGCACAGTGACAATTCAAGGCATACCTTTTCCATTTGCACTGCCGGAGTGCATCCATCATTGAGATACGAAACACACTTTGTAAGTGTACACAGGAGTCAAATTTTCCGGCAATAGCAGACTTAAGCAAAAACTGTTCACTAACGACTTTGACCTCAAGCCCCGCTTCGCAGGCCTGTTCCAGAAAATATTTTCGACTCAATATTAACTCGTTTTTTTTTAAGTTCGAGCCGAAAAGTCGGTTTATTTAAGAAGATTTCTTAATTTTATGAGAGTACGCTCCCGACGAAGGAGGGTTTAGTTCAACGTGGCATATACACAATGTCGCACAAGGTCAACACCCCTCCAAAGCACAGTGCATATGCTAAATGTTGGCATTCATTAAAAAAAAACTAAGGAAACAATGAAGTATATAATAGTAATAGCTCTGACTTTTGTCGTTTTTCTGTCATTCGGACAAACGGAAAAAGCAGGCGACAAAAATGCAACCGAAAAATTTGTCGAAAACTATAACAATGATGATTACGTTGGAATTTTTTTAATGTTTGCAGAGGTAATGAAAGATGCATTACCAATTGATAAAACGACAGATTTTTTGAAAGGTCTTAAATCTCAAGCAGGAAATATTACTAATCTAGAATTTATAAAATATGAAAATGGCACATATGCATCTTATAAAACAATATTTGAACGTGCTGTTTTAATTCTTAACATATCAATAGATGATAATTCGAAAATAAACGGATTATTTGTAAAGCCATTTGCTGAAGAGGTTAATACAAAAAATGTAGTAAATAATCTATCCGTTAAAGACAGATTAATAACACAAGAGCAATCTAAAATCATACTAGGAAATACAAGTGTTTTTCCTAATAACTCACAAATTTCGATTGCAATAATCAATAATGGAAAGGTTAGTTATTATGGAATAATTAAGGAAGGTGATACTATTTCAACAATTGATAACCAAAAAAGCGTTTTTGAGATTGGTTCTATATCGAAAATTTTTACGTCCACTCTACTAGCAAGTTTTGTTATAGACGGAAACATTAAGCTAAATGAAACTATCAATGATTATTTAAAAACACCTTTAAATAATAGCACAGAAATAACATTTGTTAGTTTAGCTAATCATACATCAGGGCTTCCTCGATTACCTGCAAATCTTGATTTGACAAAAGTCAATCCGAAAAACCCTTATAAAGAATACAAGGAAAAAGAACTAAAAGAATACTTAACCAAGCAACTCGAAGTGTCAAATAGTGGAGAGTATCAATATTCCAATTTAGGAACAGGTCTACTTGGTTATACATTATGTAAAATTAATAATGATGCTTATGAAGACCTTCTGCAAAAGAAGGTATTTTCCAAATATGATATGCAAAATTCAACAGCAGAAATTGATAAAATAAAAGGGAATTTAGTAAAAGGGCTAAATAACGAAGGAAAAAAAGTTCCGAATTGGGAGCTTTCAATTTTAGCAGGTGCAGGTGGAATATTTTCAACAGTAGAAGACCTATCTCATTTTGCTGTTTCTCAATTTGATTACTCAAACAAGGAACTTAAACTTACAAGGGAAAAAACTTTTGAAATAAATGATAATATGGATATAGGTTTAGGTTGGCACATATTAAAGTCTCAATCTGATAATCTTTGGTATTGGCATAATGGCGGAACTGGAGGATATTCATCATCAATGGTAATTGACGAAAATTCAAAAAATGGAATAATCATTCTATCTAATGTATCTGCCTTCAATCCAAATATGGGAAATATTGATAAGCTATCTTTTGAATTAATGAAAACACTGGAAGAAGAATAACGAAATGCCAACATTCAGGGCTGAATTAATCCCCACGAGATAAAAAAATCCTGTCTCTTAAAAAGTGGCGGGATTAATTTTTCCCGTTGTTGGATGTGCCCCGGGCGTCAGCGTTTTAGGGAATTTAAGCACTTTTTATGCTAGAATGGTATTTCAATGCATTGGGATGCAGGCTTACCTTTTATAGGACAGGCAAAAAAACTGCCCGGCTCAACGAACATCGCACAAGGTATTTTACGGCTAATATATTATTTGATCAGTTAGTGCTCGCCAAAGCTGACGGTAGCTATTTTAAGGAAATAGATACCATTGCTCAACAGAAGTTATTGATGACCGGCATGGAAAAAAGCTACCATCATCATATCGCAAATCCCTGTTAAAAACTGGTATGATTGTTTTGCTGAACCAACTATTGCGGATGCCATTTTAGACCGAATAACCAATACTTCATCGAATTAAACGGAAAATATATGCGGAAAATTTTGAGAAATGACGAATAAAATTTTTTAGATTTATACACGATTTTTTTCGAGAAAAGTGTCCGTTAATTTCCGGAATGAGTGTTCGCAATCGCCGGAATATCCACAGAGACGATTTTACAATAAAACAACCTTGTTTTTAGGCTTACCTGGCAAGGTCAGTCCCTATCAAGCCAGTTTGTGGGTTCAAAATATTTATTTTGGACCGGATTTGTCGGAGATTAAAATAGAAGAAATAAACTCTAATTAATTATGCTACACATCACACCAACTCCCAGAGGAATAGGTGTTAAGCTCTGGGGAGCTCATGAAGACCTGAATAGTTTTTACGAAGTTATAGGAAAATACTGGGGAGAAGAGAGAAACCTGACTATGACCGGATCGGAGAACCGGGACAAACTTATCAGCAGTTTTTCTTATGAAGTAAGGAAGGCGTTTGAAGGGCAACGCCTGAAAAAGAAAATCGACCATTCCGAAATTGATGAAGTCCAATACTTTGGGGCTGAGATTTCCTGGATCCATTTCTTATTTTTCCTTGCCGCATTGAAATTTAACATGCGTTATTCTGAAACTACCAAGTTTGATATTGCCATGCTGCTTCAAGTTGAGTATTGGCTGGAAAAAGCAATGAAAGATTTTGATGAGATCGGGGCCCGCAAGTTGATCGGATTTATTGATGGCGGAATATATGAGGCAAACGAATATATTTACCATTATATGAGAAAGATCAATATGGATTTCGTGATGCAGGGAGGTGGGAAAAAAGCTTTCAGAGAACTTCCTGAATTGTTGGAAAAAGCAGTCTTTTTTACGGATGAATATGAAGCTTACCAGACCTTTCTTGAAAATGAAGCCAAAAGGCTTGGTTGTACTGTAAATGATCTGGAAATTGATGATGATTATGTTGATTATGAGGGGGTGAAATGGTGAAATCAATTAAGAAATACGGAAAACAACCTTTTCGCCTTGCGCTGTTGCATGGAGGCCCCGGAGCTTCGGGTGAAATGCAGCCTGTGGCGGAGGAACTGGCCAATGATTTTGGAGTGTTAGAATTGCTTCAGACGGAAAAAAGTATTACCGGACAGTTAGAAGAACTTGGCAGGCAGTTAACCGAAAGTGCCGATGTTCCTGTTATATTGGTTGGACATTCGTGGGGAGCCTGGCTCGGCTTTTTATTTGCCTGCCGATACCCAGAGTTTGTCGGCAAGTTAATTCTGATAGGAGCCGGGGCTTTCGAAAGCAAATACAATAAGAATTTGATGAATATTCGTTTGAGCCGGCTCTCGGCACAAGACCGAAAAGAAGCTGAGAGGTTGATTTCTGAGATTGAATCCGGCAGTTGTAATAATGAGGTGATGAAAGCATTTGGTCATTTAATGACTATGGCTGATTCGTACGATTATGATGAAAATGTTCAGGACACAGTTGTTTTGGATATGGAAGTTTACCAGTCTGTTTGGGCTGAAGCTTCAAAGTTGAGGGATTCCAACGAACTGGTTCGTTGTGCGGATGGCATTCGATGCCCTGTTGTAGCTATTCATGGCGAATATGATTCGCATCCGGCTGATGGTGTTGAAAAGCCATTGTCGGAAAGACTTTCCGATTTTAAAATGATTCGCCTGGAAAAATGTGGTCATGTGCCATGGAAGGAAAGTCAATCCCAGTATAAGTTTTTTCAGATTCTTAAGGAGGAAGTAATGCAGAAATTATGAACCCAAAGTGGGGTTTCCTCAACAAACTAAGAAATACTCAAAATAGTATTTTTAAATTATTTGGTTTACTGTGAATGGAGGTTGGATGTTTGCAATTTTGAGAGTAACTCAATTGCGATGGAATTTTTTATGGGATTTGATTTCCAAGAAATCAGTAGATAACATTAACTTGTATGATGATTGTCCAAACTAAAAGAAATGAGTCATTAAAACAACTGTCACATGTCATTTACCGGATTTACACCAACAACTATATCATTTCTAAATGATTTAGGCCACAATAACAATAAGGAATGGTTCGAAGCCCGTCGGGATATTTATGAGGAACATGTTCTCCAACCTATGCGCGACCTCACTGCTGGTCTGGAACCCTGTATGAAAGAAATAGACCCATACATTGACACCACCCCGGTCATAAATAAGACCATTTCCAGAATTTACAGAGATACACGGTTCTCCAATGATAAACGACCGCTTCGAAATGACCTTTGGATTACTTTTCGGCGACCAAAGAATGAGTGGGGGAACGTTCCTGAGTTTTATTTTTATTTTACTCCGGAAAGATATGAGTTTGGGATGGGGTTTTATTGTGCAACACCGGCCAATATGTCTAAAATCAGGGAACACATAGATAGGTGTCCGGAACTTTTTCAACCAATCGTTGATTTTTACGATTCACATAAGGTTTACCGATTGGGTGGGGAAGAGTATAAAAAGACCATAGTTAATACGCATACTGAGTCTTTTCAAAAGTGGCTTCAAAAGAAAAGTCTTTATGTCAGCAGCGGTAATGAACTGGATGAAGCCTTCTTTTCTCCTCAACTGGCATCAAGGCTGGAGAAAGCCTTTTGGGAGCATTCAGATTTGTATCGGTTTATTACGAAAGGGATTCATGAATAAACGAGGTTCAATGGTTTTGTAAAGCACTCCTGAATTTGAAAGGATATTTTCAGAGGGGAAATTGCCGGAATTAGAATTGATGAAGTAACTTTGCTTTAAAGGAAAACCAGAATTCCCATGTTCAGATTTAAATATTTTGACCGGCCCTATACCCAGAATTATATTTTTCGTTATCCTTTAAGAGGAGCGTTTGTACTTTTCCTTTTTTTACTTCTGTTTACGATATTGTATCGTCCACTGAACACTCATGAAGCCCTTTCCATTGGGTTTGAGATTACCATGCTCGTTTATTCCCTGGGAGCCACCCTCGCCGCCTGGGGGACTATCGTTCTTTTGAAACGTACCGAATGGTTTGGGCTCACAACTCAATGGACCATGAGTCGTGAGTTTCTTTTTATATTGATTGTTGTTTCGAGCATGGGAATTGCAGTTTATCTGATGGCATTTGGAGTTGAAGAATCCGGTGAAGTGTCGCGTTGGAATGTTCCCACATTTTGGGATTCTTTTCACCGAACGGCCCTGGTTGCACTGGTTCCCTTTTTATATTTTACGTCATTTCATTTGAAGGAGTTGTTTCGCAAAAGCGATTTCGTCTCAGAAAATTCAGAAGAAGGTGAAAATGCAATCAGGACAAAGATTCATATTTCTTCCAAACTTAAAAAAGAATCACTCCAGTTTTTCGAAGATGAATTTTTATTTGCCACGTCCGAAGGAAATTATGTGGTCTTTCATTTATGGCAAGAAGGGAAAACAAAGAGAGTAGCCATTCGCAATTCGATAAGCGATATTGATAAGCAATTGGAGAGCGTACCAGCATATTTTCGTTGTCACCGGGCATTTATTGTAAATACCCGGCAAATAAAGGAAAAAAGGGGCAACAGTCTCGGTTACAGGCTTGAACTGTTTGATTGTGTCGACCAGATTCCGGTTTCTCGTCAGAATATTAAAAAGCTGGATAGTCTTTTGGCTTATGTAGATTAGTTTGCCAATTATCACAACTTTTATCCATCCGTCACAGTTATTTTTGATGACTTTTCCATCTGTCACAATTTCTTTCCAAGTGTCCCAATTCCTTTGAGGGCCCATACTTCTTTTGTCAATTTGCAGAGAGAACCAGTCATGTTGTGACTAATAATTTTTTGTGTTTAACTGCAATATTGAATTTGAGATGAAAAGGAGTAAAGCATTCATTGTTATTTTTTTGATTTTAATTAGAGTAAACGCAATTTGGGGACAAACTTCAAGTGTGATTAACGGACAGGTAACAGATGAGGAAGATTTACCGATTGAATTCGTTAATGTGGGCGTATTTGAATTGCCGGATACTTTGATGGTTACAGGTACAATTACCGGAAGTGACGGAAGATTTTCCATCCCTGCAGAACCTGGAACTAGATATTTGTTGAAAGTAAGTTGCCTGGGGTATCTTCCGGAATCCAGGGAGTTGACTTTTGAAAAAGAAAAACCGGATGTCGGAACGATTTCTTTGAGTCCCCAAAGCTATGCCTTAAAAGAAGTCCGGGCAGAACAGACACGGATTCGGGCATCGGGGAGAAACGGGACTACCACCTATTTTGTTAACCAGAATATTCAGAAATCTTCAGCCACAGGAATAGATGTAATGAAGTTTGTGCCCGGAATTCAGGTGGACATGATGCAAAAAATTTCTATTGAAGGGGAGGAGAATATTCTTGTGCTGGTGGATGGCGTGGAGCGAACAACTGATTATCTGGGACAGATAGATTCCGAACTGATAGATAAACTTGAAATTGATCGCCAACCAGGAACAGAGTACAGATCCGATGTTGGTGCGGTCGTTAATATTATCACAACAAAGAATACCAGGAAAGGTATAAGCGGGCATTTGTATGGAGAAATACCAGTAAGCCAAAAAGAAGTGTATGCTTATCCTTCAGCAGGATTACATTACAACCACGATAATCTGAATATTTTCGGATCATACAAAGGTGAATTCAGTTATTTTGACATTGAGGGCAACAACACGAAGACGATTTTTGAAGATGGGACAGCATCCATTTTAAGTACCCGGCAAATGCTGGAACAGAAAAACTGGTCGCATAAAGCAATGGCCGGTGTTGATTGGTTAATTGATGATTGGAATCGGTTGAATTTTTATGGTTTTATAAACCCCTATTCTAATGAACAGGATGGACAGATTAAGTCCAGGAAAGAAACGAAAAATGATGCCTCAATAATAAAAAATTACGAAAAAGATGATACAGACGAAAATCTGGCCATTGGAAGTACTCTGTATTTTAAGCATCTATTTTCCCAAGAAGGACATGGGCTTTTTGTGGAGACGGGGTATTATCAATCGAAGGCACATTGGATGACTTTGTACCACCAGAAAAAGGGTGGAGAAGAAAGGGAGAACCGATCCAAGCCCGAAGAAAAGGCTTACCTAGGACGAATCAGATATCAAACTCCAATTAAAGAAAATTATGAGGGAGAAGTTGGCGTAGAAGGACGGTTTAGAGATATTAACGATGCCATTTCAAGGAAGGCCGGATACAGAGAAGAAATATGGTCAGCTTTCGGTTCCATTAGCCGGAATTTGAATCGATGGGAGATGAAAGCGGGAGTCCGAACTGAGTATTCATTAATTGTTTCCGGGGAGAGCGACATGAAGGAAGATCTGTCCATTTTCCCGTTTGTAACACTAAGATATGAAGTGAAAGAAGGCTCACATTTGAATTTAAGTTACAGGCGTTCTGTAAAGCGACCTTATATTTTTCATTTGAATCCGGCGGAATCAACCCCTGATATGTTTACCAAACAGAAAGGAAACCCTGCATTAAAACCAGAATTTACAGATTTGGCTGAGATTGAATATTCAATGGTTTCAGGAAGTAACTTTCTGGCATTTGGTCTCTTCTATCGTAGGAACTCTGATGTTATCGGACTATTAACTAAAGTAAATAATAATGGTAGTTTTAGCAAAGAGTTCCAAAATATGGGGCAACTTCAACAGGGAGGTTTTCAAATTAAAGCGGCTCTTTCACCCTCAAAAAAAGTTTCTTTTAGTCCCTATTTTAAGGGGATTTGGCAAAATCCCAAGCCCAAGCATCTGTTAACAGAATATTCAATTTCTTCAGAAAAAAATTGGACATCGGAATGGGGAGGCGCTTTGGCAGTTCAGGCCGGACATGGTTTTTCCTTATCTGCTTCAGCGATGCAAAGAGCAGATGTTCATCAAATTCAAGCCATTGCATTTGAAGATATGCTATATTTTATTTCAATTGAAAAGAGCTTGTTCGAAAACCTGAAGGCAGGAATTACATGTGCTGTACCATTTAATGATGGAGTAACTTATCAGGGGCATGAAATCAGAAGTAATGGTTTTTCTGAATATTCCGAGGACAATATTCTAACTTCCAGGGTTCCATTGTGGTTTAAAATAAAGTATTCGTTTTCATCCGGAAGAGCTTCTGAGGCTATAGAATATTCAGATGAGTTCGGGGATAAGCGGATAAAAAAAGGGTTTTAGAAACAATTTGTATTCTGTCGTTTTCTGGAGTTTATTATTTTCTTTTTTCCTGGGCATCTGCTGGAAAAGCGATAAGGTTACACATTTCTCGTAAGTGCGACCGAACCCGGGGGCCCATAGATGTCTTCAATTTCGCCTGCAGAGAGGATGGTTGTGAAGTGGGTTTATCGACGATGCCGGATGACGTTTCTATTTCTGTATAAAATGATCTTGGCCATTGCATTAGATACTTTTCTGTAATGGCTGAGCATGGTCTCTATTTCCAGGTCATCGAGGCAAAATGTATTGACAATTTTCAGTTTTGCTCCCGGTATGTGCGTGATTGCTGATTATCAACGGATAACATCAGGTCCTTCTTTTTTAAACTCAAAAGCAACATCACGGCATGGTTTGATGAAATGAGGTGTTTGGTCTTGTGGGAAATGGTACATGAGGTTCATGACTTATGTTTAAAGAGGTGAGTTAAATGTTTGACGATTTGTTCACCATCATGGTGTCTTTTGATGGTTTTTAATGAATGGGCCAAAAGCGGAAAAAGCTGTAAATCAAACGATTTACAGCTTTTTGTGTTTGGATGAATGTTGTGATGTGATCCGGGCGGGATTCGAACCCACGACCGACAGCTTAGAAGGCTGTTGCTCTATCCAGCTGAGCTACCGGACCATTTTGCTCAAATGCGGTGCAAAGATAGAAAAAAGTTATTAAAGACCATGGTAGGGCGGTGGTTAAATGTGATTTTTTACCAGGGCCTTTCAGGTGAAGTTTCATTTTCATGTTTGCTTAGATTTTTTTGGTTGAATAGTGTTTTTTTAAGGTTTATATTTAATAAGTTTCTAACAATGAGGTTTTCCGGGTTTTGGAATTGTTAACAGGATTTCAAACGAAAGCCCCATTGAAGCATGGCAAACAAAGATTCAGGCTTTTCAGCAGAACAAACAAAAATTCTCTCTGGTAATGAACAAAAGGCTGATAATCGGGTTGTTAATCTGATATTGGTGGTTGTGTTTAGTTCCCAGAGGTAATAATAATTCTTAAATCGACATGTTATGGGCATACGATTAAAAATACTTCTTTCTGCCTTTTTACTGCTGGGGAGCTTATATTTCCTCTTTCATGGTTTGGTGTCGGGGCAGGGTTTCCTGATTCCGGTGGTAACGGCGGTGATACTTGCTATGTTAATGAATCCTGTTGCCCAAAAGTTGATGAAATGGGGCGTGAAAAGGGTGTGGGCTGTGCTTTTGTCTGACCTTGTTGTGGTGCTTTTTATTGCGTTTGTGATATTTCTTCTGGCGGCGCAGGCCAATCAGGTAGTACAAAACTGGTCGCAAATAGAAAAAGCCTTACGGCCAAAAATAGAGAAGGTGCAAAAGTTTTATGACGAGAAACTGAAGGGCTCGATTGAACAATTAAAGGAAGAGGATAATTCACAAGCATCAAATCAAAAGGAGGTGGCCTCAGCCAGTTCTGATAGTCAGCAACAGGAAGCACAACCGGATGATGGCCAGGGTGAAAATGGCCAGAAGGAGAAAGACAAACAGCAAACTCAGGAGCAGACTTCCGGGCTAAGTCTGGAGACTATAAAAAAAGCTCTTTCCGGAATTGTAACCAATATATTTAGTTTTATCAGCAATTTGATGCTGATATTGGTTTACATTTTCTTTTTTATGTACTATCAAACGAAATTTGAAAATGCCCTCATTGGATTATTTGCCGAGGAAAAAAGAGAACATGTCAGAGAAGTTATAGGAAAATCCTCAAAAGTTGCCCAAAAATACCTTATTGGAAGATTTATCCTCATTGGGGTTTTGGCCGCATTGTATTTGATTGCTTTTTCTATTGCAGGTATTGAATATGCTATATTTATAGCCTTGCTGGCAGCATTGTTTTCATTACTACCTTATGTTGGAAATATCGTGGGCTTTGGACTTGCAATTGGTATGTCATTTGTATCGGGTGGTGATACCGCACAGTTGGTGGGTATTGCCATTTCGTTTGCACTTATTCAGTTTATAGAGAGCTATTTGCTAGAACCTTATGTAGTTGGTGATCAGGTAGAACTTAATCCAGTCGTCATTATTGTAGGAGTAGTGTTGGGAAGCATCGTGTGGGGCCTCATGGGTATGTTGCTCGTAATACCTTTGCTGGGAATCATGAAGGTAGTCCTTGACAATATTGAGCCCCTGCGTCCATTTGGGTACGCGTTGGATGAAAGAGACGTTTCAGATAACGATGAGGGGATTGCGGAAAAAATTAAAAAATGGGTGAAGAACAAAATTGGGAAGTAAATCTTATTTGGTAAAGGATTAATTAAAGACTTGTTCATATTGTAATAGATCGTTAGATTTTTAGATATAAGATTCAAGATGAATCCTATAACATTGATAAACTGATAGTTGGAACAAATACCTGGCAATTCATAAACAATTAAGCATTAGGTGATTACAAAAGCTTAACGGACTATTGTATTGAGTAGAATGAATTTTTAATTATAAATCACATCTGTCCTGGATATATATTATAGAAAATTATTTAGCCTGCTTTATTTATGAATTATCGTGATGAGAAGTTCAAATATCAAGAAATACAATCAACCGCAGAGAAAATGGATGTAGGAAATAATAAATTATTTTCAGATCCATTTTATTGAGGACGGTTGTATTTTGCAGATAGTTGGACATCGGAATAGATTATTTGTGGATAATGCAGGTTAGGATAGTATTTACTTTAAAAGAATAAATCCGGTAGTTTGCCCTGTCTGGTTAAAACAGGGAACTCCGGATTTTTTCTCACAGTTTAGGTATTTAACGGTATTTCATATGTTCGTTCCTTTGTTGGAGAAGGTCCGGAAAGTAGCCGGAAGCTTTGGGAAGTCAAAAACCCAAATGCTTCCGGACTTATCCGAGTCCAAAACCTCTAACATTTATGGACCGGTATTTTTTGGTTGTTTTACATTTTTTCTGTACTTCAATGTAGTGCTGAATTCTGGAGGCTCACATCCCTGAACTCCCAACCCCGAACTCCCAACCCTTTTTTAGTCTTCTTTGTTGGAATTTTGGGGCCTATTCCTGGGGGATTTAGGGGGTCTCTATTCCCCACTCTTTCCATAGTTTGGAAGAACCCTTGCACTTGGATCGTCCACGTCACAGTTTTCCCACTCTTTGTTGGGCATCCAGAAGTCTTTAATTAAATCAGCGCGACCAGGGAAATGGCTCTCGAAAATGTCACGATACATCAATGATTCTTTGGAGATGGGGGTGGCAAATGTATATTTCCCTTTAGCTCTTTGTAGATCTTCATCACTGTAAAGTTCGGCGGCATAGGCCTTCAGGTAATCGACTGAACTATGGCCAACCGCATCCGAAAAAGCGGCTTTTTCGCGATAAAGAATATCGTGTTGTAGTAAGTCACCTTCAAAAGCTTTGCGCAAAAGATATTTGCCAATGCCGGTATAGTTCATTTTCTTTTCGGGCTGAATGGCCATCACGTATTTTACGAAATCCAGGTCGCCAAAGGGGACACGTGCTTCCAGACCGTTAGATGAAATGCATCGGTCTGCCCGCAGTACATCGTATCTATGAATTTCACGAAGTCTTTTCTCTGCTTCTTTCTGAAAGGCTTCGGGTGATGGAGCAAAGTCTGTGTATTTGTAACCAAAAATCTCATCACTGATTTCTCCTGTCATGAGTACTTTAATATCCGTATTTTCATGAATGTATTTGCTGACCAGGTACATCCCCATTGAGGCACGAATTGTAGTGATATCCCAGGTTTCAGTGTTGTAAATGAGCGTACTCAGGGTATTAAAGATATCTTGTTTAGTGAATAAAACTTCTGTATGGTCGGTACCCAGATAATCGGCTACCTGACGGGCATATTTTGTGTCAATTGGGCCATCCTCAATACCCACAGCAAAAGTACGTATGGGCTTGTCGGTCATTCGGGCCGCAAGTGCACAAACCAGACTGGAATCCAATCCGCCACTCAGCAGAAACCCCAAAGGGGCGTCACTGTCCATGCGTTTTTCAACTGCTTTGGTTAGTTTTTTGTTGATTTCTCTGAAGATCGTTTCCTGTTCATCATCATGAAATTGCTCCACACTGGCAATGTCATGATAACACACAAACTGTTCTCCATCATAGCAATAGCCGGGAGGGAAGGGGCTGATCTCTTCGCAAATATCATGAAGTGCTTTCATTTCGCTGGCGAAAAGGATGTCTTTTTCGGCTGTGTAACCATAAAACATGGGTCGAATACCAATGGGATCACGGGCAGCCATGAATTTGCTTTTTTTTTCGTCGTAAATGACACAGGCAAACTCAGCATCCAGCGATTGGGCCATTCCAGTTATTCCTTTTTCAAGGTATAGGGGAATCATCACTTCACAGTCGCTTGACGACTGAAAGGGAAAAGCCTTTTCATAAGTTTCCCGTATTTCTCTGAAGTTGTAAACTTCTCCGTTGCAAACAAGTTTGACGTGTTGGTACTCCAGAGGCTGATTACCATTATTGGAGAGATCCATTATTTTCAATCGATGAAATCCTATCCAGCCATTATTGCCCAGATCTTTCATGATTGTATTATCGGGGCCCCGGTATTGCAGGCTTCTAAAATCATGGGCCAGCTGCAACTTTAGCATCTGGTCATCTCCGGTGTAAACAGCAAATCCACACATGGTAATCGGTTTTAATTGTTCCAGTAAATAATTAATTGTAATGTTTCTGTGAGCAAAAGTAATAAATTAAAACAATAAACAAACAAAATGCTATTGAAATGACACAAATAACTGCAAAAAAGTTATAATCCGATTGTTTTGATGTTTTTATTACACTAGTACTTAATAAAAAGCCTAAACGCCCGGATGTTATGACTTAAAGGTTTTGTAATCAGAGAGGTAGTTTTATTTGTTGTTTTGCTCTAGATGATTCATAGTGAGGATGTTGCGAGGCGTTGTTGCTAGGGGGAGAAATGTTCTATGGGAATCAGATGATTGCCCGGTGGTTGGGCCAATTTAAGCGAAACAAGCAAAAAAAAGAGACACACCGATGGTGGTTCTCCCTTTTTTATTCAGAATAATAGGTGTCCGGTTTATTCTACATTATCTGTTCCTGCCGGCCAACTGCAACCAGCTACGAGCTAAGAGCTAAGAGCCAACAGCTACGAGCCAAGAGCTATGAGCTAAGAGCTAAGAGCCAACAGCCAACAGCAGTGTCCTTTTTCTATAAATTTATTTCCCTGTCTCTGAATCCCAGCAAATAAAGAATGGCATCCAGTCCGATGGTGGAAATGGCATGACGGGCCGAGGCTTTAACTTTGGGTTTGGCATGGAAAGCGATTCCCAGGCCTGCTTCGCGCAGCATGGGTAAATCGTTGGAGCCGTCACCCACAGCGATTACCTGAGCCATGTGAATGTCCTCTTTGAAAGCAATGAGTTTTAGCAGTTCTGCTTTTTTCTGTCCGTTGATGATATCGCCCTGATGGCGCCCTGTTAATTTGCCGTTTATTATTTCCAGCTCATTGGCGAATACATAGTCAATATTCAGCTTGTTTTTCAGGTAATTGCCAAAATAGGTAAAGCCTCCTGAAAGGATGGCGGTGCGGTATCCGTATTTTTTCAGAACCTGAAACAACCTCTCGGCCCCTTCAGTGAGCGGTAAAGATTCTGCGACCTCTTTCATCACGGATTCATCAAGTCCTTTTAGAAGCGCAACTCTTTGTCTGAAACTTTCATCGAAATCAATTTCCCCCCGCATGGCAGATTCGGTGATAGCACTTACCTCATTGTAAACACCTGCTTTTCGAGCCAATTCATCAATGACTTCTGCCTGGATAAGGGTGGAGTCCATGTCGAAGCAGACCAGACGTCGATTGCGGCGATAAATGTTGTCCTCCTGAAATGCAATATCCACTCCGCTAGTGCCTGCAATTTCTATAAAGCGGGTTTTCATTTTCTCGATGTCATTGGGCGTCCCTCGAACGGAGAACTCAACCACCGACTTGACTTTTCCCAGTGAGTCGTTTAGCGGAATCCGCCCGCTCAGGCGTGAGATAATGTCAATATTCAGGTTTTGTTCGACAATTTCCTTGGTAACGGTTGCCAGCTGACGGGCTGTTAATTTGGGTGAAAGGAGGGTGATAATGTATCGTTCTTTTCCCTGACGATCAACCCAGTTTTTGTATTGCTCTTCGGTAATAGGCGTAAATTTAACATTCAATCCTATCTCATAAGCTTTGAAAAGAAGGTCTTTTAATATGGGTGAGGATTCCGATTTTGCCGGCACTTCGAACAAAATTCCCAGACCCAGATCCTGATGAATAACGGCCTGGCCAATATCCAGAATGTTGACATTGTAATGGGCCAGAACGTCGGTGAGGGCCGATGTAAGGCCCGGTTTATCTTCACCGCTGATGTTTACTAAAATGACTTCTCTTTTGTGACTCACCATCCTGCTTTATTGATTTTATATTCAATTTTCTGCAAAGATACTGTTCACGTCGCTGAAATCTGAATTTTGTAAGCGGAAAAAATATGAATCTCTAAATATAAATTGGTTCCTGACTATTTTTTAACAAATTTGAAGTGACTGACCTCGTTTTCATAATTCACTTTTAGTAAATAAGTGCCGGGGCTTAAATCTCCGATATAGATGGTGAATGTTTCGTTCTCCCGTTTTTGAGACTTCTTAATTAGTTGTCCTTTAGAACTTAAAATTTCTATGGATTTTACCTGCTCCGGGTTCGCAATACTAACCTGAATTGCATCGTCGGCGGGGTTGGGGTAAACAAATACCTTTGAATCCGTTAAATTTTTGGATGAGGAAAAGACACCAAAATTACCTGTTAAAGTAACACTGTGGGGGGGCATTGAAAAAGAATAACCGGCCTGCTCTGTCACAATGTTATTGTCCTGATCGGTCCAGTTAAAAAATTGAAAACCAGCTGCAGGTAAAGCTTCAAAGTAAACTGTTTGGTCGGTATAGTAACTTCCTGCACCCATAACTGTGCCACTTCCTGCGGGGTATGTTATCAGTTCAACCTGATGAAGCAATGCATTCAGAGTTACATCAATGGCGACATCACTGTTCTCGATAACAATTTCTCCGCTGGCATTTTCACCCTGACTATAGCCCTCTTTTGTTACGGAATACTCGTAAACACCTGCTGGGAGGTTTGTGAACTGTGACACTCCTTCTAATTCCGGGAGCCCGTTAAAAATGATTGTTACATCATCAAGTGATTCTGCAAACTGATTTTGAAAGTAGAATGTTAATGAATAAGTTTTTAATTCTTCAATAATTAAAGTGATCGGAATACTTATCGGTAATTTCAGTGGTTCGTTGTGATGGACTATTATAACAGCGGTGTAGGTGCCTGCCGGGAGATTTTTGGTGGGCATCAGTACGTCCACATCTGCTTGTCCGCCCTTTTCAATAATCCCGGAAACAGAGGATAACGATATCCAGTTTGTCTGTCTTTTGTAGAACTCAATGGCTGTTCCGGTGGTTATGAAGTCGGAGGAAATAAACAAATTATCACTACCACAAGAGCCTATTCCGGTTGTGCCATCGGGGGAACTTATCCCTACGTTTGCAGAAGTGGGGGACACCTCAATATACTGAAATCTGATTTTATTGGTGCTTTCCTCTAAAATCACTTGAAAATGGGCAGGATTTGACGTTCCAAACAGGGATGTTTGGTAATCAATGGCAAACTGCCTGTTCGGAGCTGTTCCGATTGTTTTATATCGGATTCTGTTGTCATTGTAGGTGCTCAGGTCACTTGCAAATGGAGCGACGGCCCCCATACTTCCAGGGACACATGAGGGGAACCAGGTGTCATAGTCGGTAAAGCTAATCCATCCATTGGACATGATGTTTACTGATGAGAACTCTTCATTGTAATAATTGAAATTAAAGCCCAAAGGGATATCCACCTGGTAATCATCATCGCCTAAAGGCAGTTCAATTGCTCCTGAGAAATCGAAGGCAATTATCTCAGATTGGTTCCAGACATAGTTTCCTGCATCAGGTCCCCCATCAGTATTTTCGCTATCAATATCCTGATAATCAACAGTGAGTGAGTAATTGAGTGCTTCTCCTAAACCCGGGTTATTTATGCTGATGGTTTTGTGGATTTCTTCACCCTCTGTTATCTGGTCGCTAATGCTAAGAGGTGTAACATCAATTTTTGCAGCATGATACCCGGTTCCCAGAAGATCTATTATTATTTCGGAGTCTGAAGGGTCGTTTG
>NZ_JADQBH010000312.1 GCF_016278715.1 Marinilabilia sp.
GCTGATTTTCGGAATCGGAACGCTCTACCTTATTGGACTACTTGGGCTTGGTTTGTTGCTCTCCACTTTTTCATCGTCCCAGCAGCAGGTAACGTTTGTCAGTTACTTCTTTCTGTTGGTTTTTATTCTGATGAGTGGTATTTTTACTTCCGTGGATAACATGCCCGACTGGGGTCAAAAGGTGAATTTAATTAATCCCTTATTCTATTTTATAAATGTGATGCGCAGCATTTTGTTGAAAGGGGCCGGTTTTGTTGATTTGTGGCGACAAGTGGCCGGAATTTTGTTTCTGGCAATAATCCTGGTTATCCTGGCGGTTTTTAATTATCGAAAAGCGTCCTGATTTTCTTCTGTCAATTTGTGGTTTGATGAAATGGGTTTGTTTAGCTTAAGTATAGTTGCGTGTTTTTTTAAAGATTGCTTCACGCTGAGTCCTCGCATATTTTCACTTTAATCTGGCAACCTCTTCTCCATACCAATAGGACCTTGTCATCGCGAGGGCCATGCCCGAAGCAATCTCTAATAAATAAAACGCTTTTTTAAGCTTCAACGATATATTTATTAAATTTATAACTTTGAGTCTGATATAGATGTAATTTGGATTGTAAAACTTAAAAAATCGAAATCATGAGTAAAAAAAACGCATGTAATTCTCAAAGCGGTAATGCGGTTTACGGATTGGGGCTTATCGGTGCTGCAGTGTTCTATATTTCTCAGGCTACTACGTTCTGGATGGGGGTGCTGGGCTTCCTTAAAGCATTAGTTTGGCCTGCTTTTCTTGTCTATGAGGCATTGAGGTATATTTATCTGTGAGAGTAAATGCTTCTGTAATCCAAATAATTCTAATATCTTTGTGCTTTTAATAATATTAGATGACATTTAAAGAATTAGAAATTATAGATCCTATTCTGAGATCTCTTCAGGAAAAAGGCTATACACAACCAACACCAATACAGGAACAGTCTATTCCTATTTTATTAAGTGGTAAGGATTTATTAGGATGTGCTCAGACAGGTACAGGGAAAACAGCAGCTTTTTCAATTCCAATACTTCAGAATATTTATTTGAATACCTCTTCTGATCATCAATCCAGACGACGAAGAAAACCGGGTTTAAAGGCACTTATTGTTACTCCGACCAGAGAACTGGCCATTCAAATTGGCGAAAGTCTCACGGATTACGGTAAATTTACCGGTATTCGGAATACCGTTATCTTTGGTGGTGTTAAGCAAGGTGCTCAGACGCAGGCGTTGCAGCGAGGTACCGATATTTTGGTAGCTACTCCCGGCCGATTACTTGATTTAATAAACCAGGGCTTTATCAGCTTGGGCGAAATTGAGTATTTTGTTCTGGATGAAGCCGACCGGATGTTGGATATGGGCTTTATTCACGATGTGAAGAAAATCATTAATTTCCTTCCGGTAAAACGGCAATCTTTGTTTTTTTCGGCCACCATGGCCCCTGAAATTGTTAAGTTGTCAGGGAAAATCCTAGGTGGAAATCCGGGAAAAGTAAGTATTACCCCGAAGCAGAATACTGCAGAAAAAGTAGATCAGTCGGTTTATTTCGTAGATAAGAAAAGCAAATCCAAATTATTGGTACATTTGATGGAAGAAAATCCTGAAGATTCTACCCTGGTATTTTCACGTACGAAGCATGGAGCTGATAAAATAGTTAAGATGCTGAAGAAGGCCGGAATCAATGCTTTGGCTATTCACGGTAACAAATCTCAGGGTGCCCGTCAAAAGGCTCTGGGAGATTTTAAATCGGGCGAGACAAGCGTGCTTGTGGCAACAGATATTGCCGCCCGGGGTATAGATGTTTCAGGATTGGGAAGAGTGATTAACTATGACCTGCCGAATATCCCTGAAACCTATGTACATAGAATCGGACGGACAGGAAGAGCTAACGCTGAAGGAACAGCTCTTTCGTTTTGTGATGTGGAAGAGAAACCTTATCTTAACGACATTCAAAAACTGATTAATCAAAATATCCCCGTTGTTAAAGGTCATCCTTTTATTCCTCAGGTTGAGGCAGGGGTTGAAATAAATGCAAAAGTTACAGAAAGACCTGAAAGAGAGCGAAGCAGGAATTCTTCGAAGAAGTCCTACTCTGCCAACAGGAACAGGAAATATGGTAACAATCGCAGGTCAGGAAATTAATTATGCTGAAGTCGAATCCGACTTTGTTGCGTTTTATTGAGTTGTGGAGACCAGGGACTGTTTTTGTCCGCATTTGCCATGTTTGAGTGGTTTGTAACGGAATGTGAATTTTTAAATCAAATAAATTAATTTATGGGTAGATCACAAGAGTCATTTAACAAAAAGGAAGTTAGAAATAAGAAGGAAAAGAAGAGAAAAGAGAAAGAACAAAAGCGTCTTGCTCGAAAAGATGGGGATAAGAGTGGTAACCTCGACGACATGATTGCTTATGTGGATGAGCATGGAAACCTTTCATCAACTCCACCCGATCCTACTAAAAAGAAGGAAGAAATTGATGTTGATGCTATTCAGATAAGTGTTCCCAAGAGGAGCGAGGAGGATGAAGAAGATCCAATCCGAAAAGGAACGGTTAATGCCTTTTTTGATTCAAAAGGATTTGGTTTTATTAAAGATATTGAAACCAAAGAGAGTGTTTTCTTCCATGTGAGTAACGTCGTTGACGATGTTATTGAAGGTAATTTGGTTAGTTACGAGGTCGAAATGGGTCCAAAAGGTCCGGTAGCAGTCAATGTAAAACAAATCAAGTAATCTGCTGCTTTCCCATTACTTTTTTAGGTTTTTGAAGCAATAAGATGAAGAAGAAAATAGTAATTACCCATCAACTTCCGAAAGCACCATTTTCTGCACTTAAAGATGATTTTGAGGTTATCTGGCCTGATGCTGATTCTTTTGGACAGGAAGAGCTTTTGGAAAATCTCAGGGATGCTGAAGTTGTTGTTACTGTTTTTGGAAAACCCTTCAATACTGAAATGATTAAGGCAGCCCCAAAGCTTAAATTAATTGCCAATTATGGCGCCGGGGTTGATAATATTGACATCCCCACCGCCACCGGTTCAGGAATTGTGGTTACCAACACGCCTGATGCTGTTACGGAGCCCACAGCAGAATTAGCTATGGGGTTGATCCTGGATTTGGCCCGACGTATTTCTGAGTTGGATAGAGGGCTTCGGTCAAAAAGCCTCCCGGACTGGGGGGTTTTAAATAATTTAAGTACAACATTGGAGGGAAAAACCCTTGGCATTGTGGGGATGGGGGCTATTGGTCGAGCCCTTGCCCGTAGAGCCAATGCTTTTGGGATGAAGATTATTTATCACAATCGTACCAGGGTCTCTACCGAAACGGAAGAGAAACTTGAGGCACGTTATACCGATTTGCAGAATCTGCTGAGAAATTCAGATTTTGTTTCTCTGAATATCCCGTTAACCCCCGAAACTGAAGGAATGATCGGAATCTCTGAGTTGAAACTCCTGAAGACATCCGCATACCTCATCAACACTGCGCGGGGAGCAGTTCTGGACCAGGTGGCTTTAATAAAGGTTCTGAAAAATAAAGAGATTGCGGGAGCGGCATTGGATGTGTATCAGAATGAACCGGTTGTCCCTGATGAATTGCTGACAATGGAAAATGTGGTTGTTAGTCCGCATGTTGGAAGCGCCACCCATGAGACCCGCGAAGTTATGAGCAGGCAGGTTGTCACGATCATTCAGGACTTTTTTCAGGGACTTACTGGCTTTTCTGTGGTGAATCCTGAAGTTTTGAACTCCAATAAGTAAAGGCTAAATCAGGGTAACCGGGTTTTTGTTTTATCAGGTAAAATATTATTGAAATGATTCAGCAAATTAAAGTTACATTGCCAGAGCTTGGACGCGGATTTTATTTGATAACCAGCTATATAACAGCTGAACTTCCTGAATTACCCGAAAGCGGACTGGTTAATATTTTTATTCAGCATACTTCTGCTGCACTTTCCCTGAATGAGAATGCAGATCCTTCGGTAAGGGATGACTTCGAAACCATTTTCAATAAACTGGTTCTCGAAAATGACCCTGATTATACACATACTCTTGAAGGTTCGGATGATATGCCGGCACATGCCAAGAGTTCTATTTTGGGAGCAACTTTGACTATTCCTGTTTCACAACATCGCATGGCACTTGGAATGTGGCAGGGTATTTATTTGTGCGAATTCCGAAATTATGGAGGCCCCAGACGCCTGGTGGTCACCATCTGGTCCTGATTTTCAGGGGTCATTTGATTAGCAGTGAAATATCCTTCATTATCTCTTTTTCATTTTCCCAGGTGAATTTTTGTGCTGCAATAGGTATGGTTTGTTGCCATTTTTTCCGCAATTCCTGATTTTCACAAGCTTCTTTGATGGCTGTTGCTATGTCTCCGGGTTCCATGGAATCAATAACGAGTCCTGTTTCATTGGTGTTAACACATTCTGCCATGTCGGGGAAGTTACTGGCGATAACCGGAATTCCAGCCTGTGCATAATCAAAGATGCGATTGGGTAAGGAATGATAGTAGTTTAGACCCAGGTTTTCATGTAAAGCAATTCCTACAAAGGCGTTGTTATGATACTTATGAAGCTCCCCGAATGGAATTGCACCAAGGAAGTCCACACGGTTCTCCAGTCCCATTTTTTGGGTGAGTTGTTTTAATTCGTTTTCGCAGTCTCCACTCCCCGCGATAGAAAATCGATAATTGTCAGGTAAAAAACTTAATGCCGCAATGGTTTGTTTTATTCCTCTTCCGTAATTTAAGGCTCCCTGATAAAATATTATTTTTTGCTTACCCTCCACTAATGGAACTCTAGATGCTCTTTTTTTCAAAGGGAAATTTCTCAGTAATCTGAATTCTAAGCCAAAGTTTTCTTTGTATAGGTTTACCAGACCGGGAGAGACGGTAAAATATCTGTCACACCCGGGAAGGAATATTTTTTCTAATATTACCCATATTTTTTTCGCAAAATTCCGGTTGAGCAATTCCGGCAACTCTGAGAAAAACTCATGACCGTCAAAAACAATTGGTTTTCTTCTCAATATTGATGCCGATTTAGCTGCCGGCAGCGTGTCTAAGTCAACGGCCCAAATAAGGTCGTATTTTTGAAATAACAAGAAGAAAAATGTGTAAAGATTTAAAAAGAAGTAAAAGAAAGGACCTTTATTTACTGGAAGCCTAAAAAGTTTTTCCTCTCCTTCGCGAGTGGTTTTCTTTTCTGTTTTCGGAAAATCACGGCCGGTCTTTACCACAAAAAACCCTAACTCAATAAGCGATAGAGTTATTTTATGAACCCTGTTGTCATAAACCAGATTGTTGGAAGTTGTTATAATGGCTTTTTTCAATTTTCTTTTTCTCAAATGTAACAGAATCTCTCTGATCTTATTGCGAATTTTGCATTAGTGTGTCATTATTTTGGTGTTTTGGACTTTTTTTAATAAAAAATATTGTATTAGCTATCATTGGTGTTTAAGAAAAGAGATTGCTTTTCTACGTTGTTGATAACAGGCATTTAAATGATGCTACCGGGACGGACGGGGCATTAAGACTGGAGCAAAGCTATTTTAATCTCCAATCTTCAATTTCCCCGGACAACCGTGATTAAATTTTTTACCTAATCATACCTGGCTGCTAAAAATACCAGTTGATTCAGAAGTGTAAAACTGCCTGCTTGTTTTTAATATTGTGAAATTATTTAAGGTAATGAAAATAAGCAAATTACACTGGTGATTCCAATGAAAAAATGTGTCTTGTTTCCACGGTTTTTAACACATATTTTGCTATATTTGTGTGGCAAAAAAAGATCGTCCGGGAATTATTCGGATAGCAAATTAATAACTTAGTAAAATGAGTGATAACATTAACGAAAGCAATTTGGAACCGGTTAAAGGTTATAGTGCCAGCAGTATTCAGGTACTTGAAGGTCTGGAAGCCGTTCGTAAAAGACCGGCAATGTATATTGGTGACGTTGGACACCGAGGACTCCATCACCTGGTTTATGAGGTGGTAGATAACTCTATTGACGAAGCTTTGGCCGGATATTGTACTTCAATTGGAGTCACTATTAATGAAGACAACAGTGTCACCGTGGTTGATAATGGCCGCGGAATTCCTGTGGATATTCACAAGAAAGAGGGACGTTCAGCCCTTGAGGTGGTTATGACGGTTCTTCATGCCGGAGGTAAATTTGATAAAGACAGCTATAAGGTTTCCGGCGGACTGCACGGTGTTGGTGTTTCTTGTGTGAACGCCCTTTCTATTAGTTTGAAAGCTGAAGTGCATCGTGATGGTAAAATTTATCGTCAGGAATACTGTAAGGGTAAACCTCTGCAAAGTATTGAGGAGGTTGGAACGACCGATATTACCGGTACCTGGATTACATTTAAGCCAGATGACAGCATTTTTAATGAAACTGAATACCGTTATAGTATTTTGGCTAACAGAATGCGTGAATTAGCTTTTCTGAATGCGGGACTGGAGATTATTCTTATCGATAAGCGTGATGTGGATGAAGATGGAAATGTAAAAAAGGAGCGTTTCTATTCGGATGAAGGATTGTTGGAATTTGTGAAATTTATTGATGTCAACAGGGACCATTTGATTGATCAACCTATCAGTATCTCGACAGAGAAAAATGATGTTCCCGTTGATATAGCTATTGTTTATAATACTTCTTTCAATGAAAATATCTATTCCTATGTGAATAATATCAATACCATTGAGGGAGGAACGCATTTGACCGGTTTTCGTCGGGGATTGACCCGGACCCTCAAAAACTGGGCAGATAAGTCAGGTCTGCTTTCAAAGTTGAAATTTGATATTAATGGTGATGATTTCCGTGAAGGATTGACCGCCGTTATCTCTGTGAAAGTTGCGGAGCCTCAGTTTGAGGGACAGACCAAGACAAAACTGGGAAATAGTGAAGTTAGTCTGGCCGTTGATCAGGCTGTTAGCACTATGCTTAATAATTATCTGGAGGAAAACCCCAAGGATGCCAAGGCGATTGTGAATAAGGTGATTCTTGCTGCGACTGCCCGTCACGCTGCCCGGAAAGCCAGAGAACTGGTTCAACGGAAAAGTGTGTTGACAGGTGGGGGACTGCCCGGAAAACTGGCCGACTGTTCTGAAAAGGACCCAACTCTATCAGAAATTTTCCTTGTTGAGGGAGACTCTGCCGGAGGAACAGCCAAACAAGGACGTAGCCGGAAATTTCAGGCAATTTTGCCCCTTAGAGGTAAAATTCTTAATGTGGAGAAAGCATTGCAGCACCGGGTTTTTGAAAGCGATGAGATTAAGAATATTTTTACTGCTTTGGGCGTAAATATTGGTACAGAAGATGATAGCAAGGCGCTTAACATCGAAAAACTCCGTTATCACAAAATTGTGATTATGACGGATGCCGATGTGGACGGACGCCACATTAATACTTTGATTATGACCTTCTTCTTCAGGTATATGAAAGAGCTGATCAAGGAAGGATATCTGTATATTGCTGCTCCTCCGCTATATTTTCTTAAAAAAGGAAAAAATGAGCAATACTGTTGGACAGACGCCCAACGTCGTGAATTTGTTGAGCGGTATGCTGACGGCAAGGAAGATTCGGTTCACATTCAGCGTTACAAAGGTCTTGGTGAAATGAATGCCGAGCAGTTGTGGCACACTACCATGAATCCTGAAAACCGTTTGTTGAGGCAGATTACTTATGAAAACGCTACCGAAGCCGATCGTGTTTTCAGTATGCTGATGGGAGACGATGTCCCTCCCAGACGAGAGTTTATTGAAAAGAATGCCACGTATGCGAATATCGATGCATAAGTGTAAATAGATATAATAAAAAAAGATCGTCCCACGGGCGGTCTTTTTTTTATAGGTTATAAGGGAGTGCGTTTAGACGAAACTATCTCACTGCAGTAGCCAAAAAAAACCTTCCGAAAATTTATTCGGAAGGTTTTTTTTATTTTAAATACTTCGCTTATCCTAAATAAGATTTCAACAGTTTACTTCTCGAAGTGTGTCGGAGGCGACGAATTGCCTTTTCCTTTATCTGGCGGACACGTTCACGGGTCAAACCAAAGCGCTCACCAATTTCTTCGAGTGTCATCTCCTGGCAACCAATACCAAAGAAAAGCTTTATGATATCGCTTTCTCTTTCTGTCAGTGTGGCTAAGGCTCGCTCAATTTCACGTGCCAAAGACTCATTCATCAGGGTTTTGTCGGCATTGGGTGAATCGCTGTTAACCAGAACATCCAACAGACTGTTGTCTTCTCCTTCTACAAAAGGTGCATCTACGGAGATATGACGACCGGAGACTCTGAGGGTGTCGGCCACTTTATCAGCGGGAATTTCCAACACTTCAGCAAGTTCTTCAGGTGAAGGCTTGCGCTCGTGTTCCTGCTCAAATTTTGAGTAGGCTTTATTGATCTTGTTCAGTGAGCCAACCTGGTTCAAGGGTAATCGAACAATACGCGACTGCTCGGCCAGTGCTTGAAGAATAGACTGACGGATCCACCAAACTGCGTATGAAATAAATTTGAATCCTCTTGTTTCATCAAACTTCTCGGCTGCCTTGATGAGTCCAAGGTTCCCCTCGTTGATAAGGTCGGGGAGACTCAATCCCTGATTCTGGTATTGCTTGGCCACTGAAACCACAAAACGCAGGTTGGCACGGGTGAGTTTCTCCAGTGCAACCTGGTCACCCTTTTTGATCCGCTGTGCCAATTCAACTTCCTCTTCAACAGAAATCAGGTCTTCACGACCAATTTCCTGAAGATACTTGTCCAACGACGCGCTTTCGCGGTTAGTGATCGATTTAGTTATCTTTAATTGTCTCATAAAAATTTCCCAAAAATACGCCGCAAAAGTACAACAATTCGGCGACTATTGCAAGCCTCCGGGGGTGTGTAATCTGTCACGTTCGTCTATCTATCTAAATTTATTGCATAATAGGCCACTTGTCCGTTGGGATATATCCCGGTGAGGAAAAGGCCCTCTTCAACCATCTCCACTACTTTCCGCAGGTCTTCGATGCTATCTATGGGGACACGGTTAGCTTTGGTAATAATAAAACTTTCCTGAATCCCAACATCCCGGAGTTTTCCATTTTCAAGGTTTGAAACTTTGATTCCATTGCTTATTCTGAGACGCGCTTTTTCTTCATTTGAAACTTCTTCAAATGTAGCTCCCAGGATTGAAAGTGATTTGTCTGCTTTTACAACGTCAGTCGAGCCATAAATGTTTCGTAAAGTGACAGAAAAATCTTTCTTTTTTCCATTTCTTATGGCCGTAACATTTACAATATCGCCAGGGCGAAAACGACTGATTTTTTCCTGTAACTCGGAGACTTTTTTCACCTCTTCGTTGTTTACACTAATGATGACATCTCCTTTTTCAATTCCTGCATCTTCAGCACCACTGCCACCAATTACATTGGCCACATAGACACCCTGATTGGTATTCAGATCAAGTTCTTCGGACAACTGGCTGTCAACACTTCGGATGTTTATTCCTAAGATACCTCTTTGAACCTTCCCAAATTCCATTAAGTCGGCAATAACTTTGCTTACAATACTAACCGGTACGGCAAAAGAATAACCAGTGTAAGAGCCTGTTTGTGAGGCAATCGCTGTATTGATGCCGATTAATTCACCTTTTGTGTTGACCAGTGCGCCGCCACTGTTTCCGGGGTTTACTGCCGCATCGGTCTGAATGAAAGACTCAATTCCCAAAGTTCCTTGTTGATTGGCCAGGATGTTGATGCTTCTTGATTTTGCGCTGACAATACCTGCAGTGACTGTAGAGGTCAGATTGAATGGATTACCTACAGCTAAAACCCACTCTCCGATCTTTAAATTGTCCGAATTTCCGTATTTCAGATAAGGAAGAGCCGTTGCGTCAATTTTTAATAGAGCAATATCGGTGGATGGATCAGTTCCAATTATTACAGCTTTATATGTTCGGTTATCATTGAGGGTTACTTCGATGTTGGTTGCATTATCAACCACATGATTATTCGTAACAATGTAACCGTCTGTCGTAATAATCACTCCCGAACCGGACCCCATCACCGGCTGCTGTTGACGTGGCATGGGGGAACCAGGGCCAAAAAAGAAATCGAACAACGGGCTTCCGGAATATGCCTGTGATTGATTGCTCACCGTTTTTACGTGTACCACCGCATGAACAGAACTTTCTGCTGCGTTTGTGAAGTCAGGATATTCCCCAGATGGTGCAGATGGAAGTGAAGCGTATCTTGCCCCAGGTATTTGTTCCTGTGGAACTTCGATAATCCGGGTCTCCGGTTTCACAAAATGAGAATAGGCTATTACTGAAATCAGTGCACTTAATACAGCTATAGCAAAAACCGAAAATATTTTTTTTGTATTCATATTTTAGAATTTTTGAGTTAACAATTTTCGTTTTTGATATTTCAAATGATATGCCTTTATTGCCAGGATTACAAACCTTAACTTTTTTTAGGTTTTGTTTTAATTCGTTGTTTCTGGTTTCATATTTTTTTTGGATTCGAAGTTAAATTGGTGAATGAGCCAGAATAGACATTTTTTTTCTGTCTCTTTGACAATCAGGAAGTTTGCCGTGTCTTAGTTTAAGGGTTAGGTTATGAATGGTTATTGGGAGCCCCGGCGAATGCAGACCGTAACCCTAACCCTAAAAAACCGGTAAGCATTTGGATGCCGGGGCAATGGAGGTATCCGGAGCTTTCCCGAAAACGCTTTTATTTTTCCGTTCATAGTAATTTACGACGGTATCCGTGAGTTTGTCAATTTTTTCGTTTTATATTGGCTCAATCTATTTGTAATTTTGTGCCTGCTCCGAGAAGAGGTATTTTTGTCAAGATCAAGACACAAGGAATTTTTGAACCGGAGTTAACCTCTTGTTAATAAGGGTTTATTTTTTTTCTTCTGTAACGACGATGTTGGCAATAAAGATTCTTTTCGGAGTGGGCTCAATTTTGGGGTTTCAAATGCACAGAACAATCTGAGGCTTTTGGAAAATGTTTGGGACAGTTCGGAAAATGTATGATTCAGGCATAAGTATAAACTTTTAAACGATAAGTCGATATGACAAAATTTCATTTTTATAAATACCAGGGAACCGGAAACGACTTTGTGTTGATTGACAATAGGGATCTCTCTTTCGACGGAAAGAATGTTGATTTGATTGCTTCACTTTGCCACAGAAGGTTTGGGGTAGGGGCTGATGGCTTAATGCTCTTGGAACCATCCGATAATCATTCCTTTACGATGCGTTACTACAATAGTGACGGGAGAGAAGCAACCATGTGCGGTAATGGCGGCAGATGTATTGCTGCTTTTGCGGTAAACCGGAGTGTGGTGAAGGAGGAAGCCTATTTTTCTTTTGATGCTGTTGATGGAGTGCATGAAGCTTTTGTGAATGGTGAAATTGTGAGTTTGAAAATGGTTGATGTTTCGGGATTTGAAGAAAAGGAGGATGGTCTGTTTTTGGATACCGGGTCACCCCATTTTATTAGATTTGTTGACAATCCTGCGCAGGTTAATGTGTTTAAGGAGGGAAAATACTGGCGAAATCACGATCTTTTTGCACCAGGAGGAACCAATGTAAATTTTGTAGGAAAACCATTGAACGGAGAAGTAACCATGCGGACTTTTGAACGGGGAGTGGAGGAGGAAACCTGGTCGTGCGGTACAGGCGCGGTAGCTTCTGCAATCGCTACCTATATCAGGGATGGTAAGGGAACCTGTTTTAATATGAGTGTTCCGGGTGGTAAACTAACAGTTAGTTTTGATGTTAAAGAAACAGGACGATTTGAGAATATTTGGTTAAAAGGCCCGGCGAAGTATGTTTTCGAAGGGATTATGGGTTGATGGAATTTTTAATTAACGTTATTAAGTGTTGAATGGATTTTAAAATAATATCGGACTTTTTGCCTACCGGAGATCAGCCGGAAGCCATTCGTCAGTTGGTGGATGGTGTCAGCAGCAATAATCCTTATCAAACTTTGTTGGGGGTGACCGGCTCTGGTAAAACTTTTACCATTGCCAATGTTATCGAAAAAGTGCAGAAACCCACATTAATATTGAGTCATAACAAAACGCTGGCGGCACAGCTCTATGGTGAGTTTAAGAGCTTTTTTCCGGAGAATGCTGTGGAGTACTTTGTTTCGTATTACGATTATTATCAACCCGAAGCATACATTCCGGTTTCAGACACTTACATCGAAAAAGACCTGGCAATCAATGATGAGATTGAGAAACTTCGCCTGAGTGCCACATTTGCATTGTTGTCTGGCAGAAGAGACGTAATTGTTGTTTCTTCGGTTTCCTGTTTGTACGGGATCGGTAATCCAGAAGATTTCCATGCCAATGTAATTCCGCTGGAAAAGGGACAGGCAATCGGTCGGAATAAATTTTTACGTCACCTGGTAGAAGCGCTCTATTCCAGAAATGAAGTCGAATTTCAACGGGGTAATTTCCGGGTTAAGGGCGATACAGTGGAGATATTTCTGGCTTATGCCGATCATGCCTGCCGGGTTATCTTCTGGGGAGATGAGATAGAGTCCATCGAAACTTTCGATCCGGTTAACAACATCACGCTTTCTTCAATTGATCAAATTCTGATTTACCCTGCGAATATTTTTGTTACCACCAAGGAACGAATTAACCAGGCAATCAGAATGATTCAGGACGATTTGGTGAAGCAGGTTGAGTATTTTCGTGAAATAGGAAAGCCTCTTGAAGCTAAGCGTCTGGATGAGAGAGTGAATTATGATTTGGAGATGATTCGTGAATTGGGGCATTGTCCGGGAATAGAAAATTACAGCCGTTATTTTGATGGGCGCCCTGAAGGGACGAGGCCGTTCTGTTTATTGGATTATTTTCCAAGTGACTTTTTGGCTGTCGTGGATGAGAGCCATGTAACTTTACCTCAAATAAGGGCTATGTATGGCGGTGACTACAGCCGCAAACAAAATCTGGTAGAGTATGGCTTTCGTTTACCAGCTGCAATGGATAACCGCCCTTTGAAATTTGAAGAATTTGAGCACATTACCAATCAAACTATATTTGTAAGTGCCACTCCTGCTGATTATGAACTGGCAAAAAGTGAAGGGGTAGTGGTGGAGCAGGTTATCCGTCCTACCGGGTTACTTGATCCGGTCATTGATGTGCGACCAAGTCTTAACCAAATTGATAACCTTCTTGAGGAGATTCGAATCAGAGTGAAAGCAGATGAAAGAGTTCTGGTTACTACTTTGACAAAAAGGATGGCTGAGGAACTTACGAAATATCTTCAGAAACTGGATATTAAAACGGAATATATTCACTCGGATGTTGAGACTCTTGAACGCGTGAAAATTATGGAGCATTTACGGAATGGAGTTATTGATGTATTGGTGGGAGTCAACTTATTACGTGAAGGACTGGATTTGCCGGAAGTTTCTCTAGTTGCAATTTTGGATGCCGATAAAGAGGGGTTTTTACGTTCAACACGCTCTTTGACTCAGACTGCCGGACGTGCTGCCCGGAACCTGAACGGCACTGTTATCATGTATGCTGATAAGATGACGAAATCGATGCAGGAAACTATTGATGCCACGGATTACCGAAGGGAGAAACAGCTCGCTTATAATGAAAAAAACGGAATTACGCCTGCTGCCATTATCAGAAAAAGGAGCAGCGCTTTTCAGAGTCAGGAAGAGAAAGATAAAACCTCAAAAATAGCCCATGCATATTCTGGGCCGGAGGACCAGGGAGTGGATGCCGCGGCAGATCCTGTTTTATCGTATATGTCTGCAGAAAATCTTGAAAAAACAATTGCAAAAACCAAAAAAGCAATGCAGGAAGCAGCAAAAGACCTGGATTTTATTCAGGCAGCCCAATACCGGGATGAGATGTTCAGGTTGGAAAAGCTTTTAAAAAAGAAACAAAAATGAGGGTGGTATAAAAAGGCATATTTTTTTCAAATAACTATCAAAAATGCGTAAGCTGTACATTTCTAATTTTAAGCAATTTTAATTAGATAAAATAATGTTGCTTTAGGATAACCCCGTTATGGAAAAACAGATTTTTCGTTGTTCCTCCTACCAATGACAGATTTTTATAACAAGCAAAAAACATCAGAAAATAATAATTGGGTCTCTATTAGGAATCTCCCCAATCTGTTTTAGACTCATTATGCCTCAAATTTTTTTGAGGTAGGCACTCACAATGACATCCCACTAAGAGTCATTCTTAGCCCGCGAAGAATCTCCCATAAAACAATAGAAACAATCAAGCCAAACACTTCTTTTAGTCTGAGCTTGTAAAGAATCTCTGATAAAAGTAATTTAGTCAGGAGTGGGGATTCCGGGCAGTGACATACCCAACAAACCGACTATGTAAAATTAATAGCCATTTAAGCGGGATATGAATTTAAATCTGGTTAGAAGAAAAGGAATTTTTTCTTGTCAGTCCTTCTGTTAGGCGTTCTACGTGACTTGGATTGATAAAACTGTCTTGTTTTGATGTAACTCTTACGGTTGTATTTTGGATCATTCCGCAATTTGCTATCCTGAATTACAAAAGTAATACCCACCGTGAAGTTGTAATAGACATCGTAAGGGTCGGTGGAAATCGGGTTCACTTCTGTTTGCCAGTCATCGTGTGCATACCAAACATCATGCACATCCATTCTGTCGGTAAATGGTACAGCACTTGACACTTCTATATTTGCACTTATCATTGGGTTAATCCAAAAAGAAGCACCGCCACCAAAAGAAACCAGAGGGGCAATTTCTGAAGCAGAACGCCATTCTTCATCCTGTGGACCACTACCTGCTTCTCCCCAATATTCGGTAGAATTGTAATAAACCAGCCCCACGTTCAGATGAGCATAGGGCTGAAAAGTACGTTGCTTGAAGTAACCCATGATGTGGTTCAGGGGTTTATAGGTTCCACCAACGGTAAATTCGGTGTAAATATTATCAAAATAAGCATATTCGAGGCCTGAGGTAGGGAAGACCTGAGTTCCTTTCATTTGTCCTCCCAATAATTGAACCCGGGCCGAAATAAATTCGCTCATTTCACGATCAACCATAGCACCAACTGTAAAGCTACCTCTGGATTCATCCACGAGATCGCCGAAAAACATGTTGTAACCGCCCTTTGCAGTGACGCTCATTCCTTCAAGAATATTGAGCTGACCTCTGTTCTGAGATGAGCTGTTGCTTGAAAACAAGAGTGTTATGACAAATGTTAATATAGTAATTTTTGCGTTTGTGTGCATGGACAGTAAAAGTTAGGTGTCTTAAACCGACTGTAAAAATGGGAAAAACTTTACTAATACAAAAACTACTTACGTGGGTTTGTACCTAAAGTTGACATTTTTGGTGCTCTTTTTTTACAAAACGCACAAAATGTTATTTCATTGGTTAATTTCTTTCCATGTAATCAATAACAGAATAATTTGCTTCTGACAGTTTTCTGAGCATTAACATGGACAAAATAATTAAATTTCCTGAAAGAAAGAATGTTATTCTCTTTTTTGATTTTTTAGATGATGATTTTTATTGTTTTGTTAAATAGTTATTCAGGTTCTTTCTGTTTCTTTCAGATTGAAATTCCCTACCTTCAGCGGAGTAAAGGAAGTTAATTTCATCTTCGAAGTGCTCTTCTACTTTTCGACGAACTATTTTCATAGTACTGTTAAGAAGTTTATTGGCTTCGGTAAAGGCTTCCGGGAGAATAATGCTGGCTGAAGGAAGCCATCTTGCGGGGTACATATTTTCTAGTTTGCCTCCTTTTTTGAATTCTGCCAGTTGCTCCTGGATCGCTTCCAATACTTTATCGGCTTTTTGTTCGGGAGTGAGATCCCCATCCAGATGTTTAATCAGTTGTTTGGTCTGTTCCACATTGGGAACGATTAGTCCAACGGTATATGGGTTTTGATTATTGTGCAACACAAACTGGTCGATTAGCGGGCAATGGTCAATGATTGCTTCTTCGATTCCTTCGGGACTGTATTTTTCACCATCCGAACCAATCAAAAGGCTTTTAAACCGGCCAAGCACGTATAGGTATCCCTCCTGGTCCATGTAACCCAAATCGCCTGTATAAAGCCAGCCATCCTTTATAGTTTCCCTGGTGGCTTCCTCGTTTTTCCAGTAACCCAACATGACATTCTCTCCTTTTATGACAATCTCTCCCGAAGTTTCAGCTGGCAGCTCCCTTCCCTGGTCGTCACAAATTCGAACTTCCAGATTTTGGACTATCGGTCCGGAAGAGCCTAACTTGTGATGGTTTGGAGTATTTGCCGAAATAATAGGAGCGGCCTCACTCAATCCATAGCCCTGATACATCGGAATTCCAAGGGCATAAAAGAATTTTTGGAGGTCAATATCCAGAAGAGCTCCTCCGCCAATAAAAAATTGAAGGTTCCCGCCAAAACGGACTCTTATTGCTTTAAAAAGAATATTGTCGAACAGTTTGTACAAGGGTGTTGTCATTTTCTTGAAACCATTGCCTTTATCATTTCCTTTACCATTGTACCATATTGCATATCTCATTGCAAGGTTGAATAAAGCTGAGGAAAACTTGCCTTTTGTTGCAATTCCTTTTTCTATATTCTTTCGGAAATTTTTTGCCATGGCCGGGACACTCATCAATACATGGGGTTGGATTTCCAGAATATTGTTGGCAAAATTCTTTAAAGTTTCAATTTGATTTTTTCCCGTTTCCACCGAAGCAATGGAAGCTCCTTTGTACATAAAGGCATACAGTGCTGCAGTATGAGCAAAGGCGTGGTCCCAGGGGAGCACAACTAATGTTCTGAAATGGGCAGGGATGTCAATGAAGCTGAAGGCCTGCTCTACATTTGCTGTATAGTTCCTGTGCGATAACATAATCCCCTTGGGTTGAGCAGTTGTTCCGGAGGTATAAGATATATTGGCAATGTCGTTAAAATCAACCGAATCCTTTATTTGGTTAATTTCCTGCAGATGGTTCTTCAGGTACTTTTTTCCTGAATTTACTACTTCTTTGTATGAAATTTCCTTTTCCTGAATATCATTCAGGTTATCCAAAACAATTATCTTCTCGACAGCCGGAAGATTCGGCATGATTTGACGAATTTTTAGAAGTTGATTACCGGATGCAATGATTACTCTTGATTCGGAATGTACAATTCGAAAAATCAATTCCTGGTCAGCTTCCAGTTTTGTACTTAACGGTACATTGATTGCCCCACAAAAAAGAATGGCCAGTTCTGATACAAGCCAGCTGTTACGACCTTCGGAAAGCAATGCCAGACGGTCACCTTTTTTTATCCCAAAATCAACGAGCCCTGCTGCCAGATCCATTACCTGCTCCCTGGTTTCTTTATACGTTGTGGGTTGAAACCGACCTTCTCTTTTTTCCCACAAAAGGGGGTGGTCACCGTATTTTTTTACTTTTTCTTCGAAATAGTTAATGATACTGAGCATGGTTTGAAAATTTGTTTGCATACAAATGTAGAAAATTCCTGTAAACAGCAGTTGTGTTCGATTCCGGACAGTGCTTGTCGTATTTCGGACAATTCACGAATTGAAACATTGTGCTTAAATATTACATAAACAGCTATTTAGGATTCGTGGCAAGTTTTTGGATTAAGTGGAAAGTGAATACAGATATTTGCAATGGAAATTTAAAACAATTGCCCGGAATGCTGTTGCAAGGCTCAGTAGATAAGCGCTTTATGGTCCATGCTGTTTTTGTTTAAATGCACATTGTCAACGCTGTACGATGCCCTTGACGTTTAAAAATCTAACAAACTACTGAAAAAACATGTCCAATAAAAAACTTAAGAAAATGAAGATTTCCAAAGTTATTCTAACCTCGATGTTTTTTGCTATAATTTTTGGTTTAAGTACCGGTAATGCTCTTGCCAATTCATTCAGGTCAGAAAAGGACAGTATTGATTGTCTTCAAAAATTATCGGTGGCTTCCCTGGCCATTGAGAAAAATATGCACATTCATGCTGTTGGCCCCTGGCGGTCATTGGTGGAAGATTGTCCGGATATCAGTGTTCGAATCTATTCGGATGGAGTAAAGTTGTGGGAACAATTTATAGAGAATGCAAAAGAGGAATCCACCAGACAAGCTTATGTTGATACTTTATTAATGGTTTATGATAAACGATTAAAGTATTTTGGAGAATATCAGAAGTATCCTGAGGGATGGATTCTTGGAAGAAAGGGTATGGAGATTATTAAATACCGCAGGAACAATCTTCATTCATTAAAGAGTGCATACGATTGTTTTGCGAAGAGCTATTCTTTGAGAAAAGAAAAAAGTGAACCTGCTGTGCTGCTGGCCTGGATGCAGTCTTCCAAAATTCTGAGTGATGAGGGGATTGTATCCGACAGTTCTTTTATTTCTGATTATGTTAGTGTCTATGGTGAAGTTCAAAAATGGCAGCTTCAGGAACAATACAATTCGAATATTGTCCATAAGGTTCAGCAGGTTCTCACCTCAATAATTCAGAGGGCGAATTTTGAAAACTGTGATGTTTTTAGTGAGGTGTTGGGAGGTGCGGAATTGGTCGCTGATCTTACATCATCTGAGATAAACACTTACCTGGAGGTTATGAAAATATCAGGATGCGTGGAGACAGAGCTGTTTACTTCGTTAGTTCTAAAAAAATATGAAATGAATCCTTCCCCGGAGGCAGCATTTGACCTGGCCAGGATGTTTATCCGTAAAAGAAGATTTAACAAGTCTGCTGATTTTTACAAAGAAGCTGCCTCAAAAACCACCGATGACAGCCTGAAAGCTGTTTGTTATTTTGAGTTGGCTGTTTTGACGGATGGTCACTTTAAGAAACCTGTCGAGGCGCGCCAATATGCTAAACGTTCCTCTTTACTGATGCCTCAATGGGGACAACCGCATCTGTTGCTTGGAAGTATCTATGCCAGGGAAGCGAATAATGTTTCAGGAAATGATTTTGAAAAAAATGCTGTTTATTGGGTTGCAGTAGATCAGTTTTTGACAGCCATCAGAAAAGACAATTCGTGTAAGGTCGAAGCGTTGAAGCAAATAGATGTTTACACGCAGTACTTTCCGGATAAACAAACATGTTTCTTTTATGGATTGGACGAAGGACAGGAGTTTGTTGTAGGTGACTGGATAAACGAACCAACCACTGTCAGATACAGATAAAAAATAATTAACCACATAAGAAATAATAGGTAACAGTAAGAGATTAAGTTATTTAAAGCATGTAGGGAAAAGGAGGTTAGTTGCTAACTCTTGTTCTTAACAGGTAGAAGGAAGGAGCAGAAAGATGGGGTAATCTTCGCCACAAAAGTTAACCAATGGCAGGCTGATAAAAGAACATCAAGCCATTGCATTTATTGACCATAATTAAGAATTTTCTTTGGGTGGATTAGTAAAACGGGCCGGAATGTTTAAACAAACCGACCCGTTTTTCTTATTTTTCAGTATCGAATTTGAAAACCGTGGTATGACTATATGGTTTTTCAGGGGTCACAATGCAGGACGGGAAAGAGGGATGGTTTGGGGAGTCAGGAAAGTATTGTGTTTCGAAGCACATAGCTGCAAAACGGTCAAATTTCCGGGCTGAGTTTTTGTAGCTTCCATCCAGATGATAACCTGAATAAAACTGCATTCCGGGCATCGTGGTGTAAATCTCCATAATTCTGCCGGATTCGCGTTCTTTGGCTATAGCCGCACGTCTTAGATCACCTTCGTTGCCCTGTATTACCAGATTGTGGTCGTAAGCATCTTTCGGAAGATGCTCCAGGCGCGCTCCTACTTCGTGGAACTCTTTGAAATCAAGAGGGGTATCCTTTGTGGAGATAATGTCTCCAATGGGAATATCATCCTTTTTCGGGGTGTATTCATCAGAAAAAATAAGGACTTCATGTTCCAGAATGTCCCTGTTCCTGCCCGACAAATTAAAATAACTATGATTTGTTAGATTAACCGGGGTTGCAGCATCGCTTGTGGCCTCATAATCAATGATGAGCTCATTCTCGTTGCTCAGATAAAATCGAACTTCCACGTTAAGATTTCCGGGATATCCTTCATCATTGTCGGGACTGTTTAATTGCATAACCAGAACCTGGCCTGCATCGGTATCCTCAATTTTTGGTTCCCATATTTTTGAATGGAAACCTGTGGGCCCGCCATGCAGGTGATTGTTTCCATTGTTAATCCTTAATTTGTATTTTTTCCCTTTGAGTTCAAATTGTGCTTTGGCAATTCTGTTTGCAAAACGTCCGATGGTAGCTCCCAGAAACACACAGTTTTCAAGATAATTCGGAGCAATGTATTGCATTGGGTCGTCAAAGCCAAGGACTATATTGGCCAGTTCTCCTCTTTTATCTTTTGTTTCTATCCGGGTAATGGCAGCGCCGGCGTTGGTGATGTAAATAGTAGTGCCCTCATCGTTCTTAATTTCAAATAATTTTACCGATTGTTTTTGGGCTTCTGTGGATACATTGAGTTCTTTAATATTCATTTTGAGTGTTTTAATTTGCTTTGAATATTTGTTTAAGCCTTATATGAAAACAGTTCTTTTTTCCGGGAAATAATGTAAAGGTCAGATAGTGACTAACATCTGCTATGGCAAAAGTAAACAAATTTTATGATTTCAATCGGATTAAGAAATGTTAGGTGTATGGGTTTACCAAACTTTAATTTCATCAGGCCAAAAATGTTGTGAAAAGTTCCGGAGCAAAACAGGTAAAAAACAATTTCATATAATAATTCCCTTAAATGTGTTAATTTTGCAGCTTCAAAGTACAAACTGCATAAAACTGAAAATCACATGATCCTTTTCTTTCAGGGGGACAACCGGCAAATATTGGCTGTTGGTTGTAAGCAAGCCCTTTCTCAAACCGATTTGGAAAAACTCACCTGGCTCTTTGATGGTGCCCGTTTGATGTCTGAACAAAATTTGAACGGCTTTTTTGTCGGGCCCAGGCGGGAAATGATTACTCCCTGGAGTACCAATGCTGTTGAAATTACCCAAAATATGGGGATTGCCGGAATTGAACGAATTGAAGAGTTTTTTGAAACAGAAAACCAAAATGCGGATTTCGATCCGATGCTTCAGGTTCTTTATAAAGGATTGGATCAGGAGATTTTCCATATTGACAAAACGCCTGAACCGATTGTTTCTATTGACGATATTGAGGCTTACAATATTAAAGAAGGACTTGCTTTAAATGCAGATGAAATTGGTTATCTTAACGGCTTGAGTGAACGTCTGGGGCGGCCACTCACCGACAGTGAAGTGTTTGGCTTTTCGCAGGTGAATTCAGAGCATTGTCGTCACAAAATCTTTAACGGAACATTTGTGATTGATGGTGAAGAGAAAGAGAGTTCCCTGTTTCAATTAATTAAGCGTACCTCCCAAAAAAATCCCAATTATTTGGTTTCGGCCTATAAGGACAATGTGGCTTTTATTGAAGGGCCTTCTATGAAGCAATTTGCTCCGGGGCGTCAGGATACTGCTGATTTTTTTGTTGAAAAGGATATTGAGTCTGTACTTTCTTTGAAAGCTGAAACGCATAACTTCCCAACAACGGTTGAGCCGTTTAATGGAGCAGCCACCGGTTCGGGAGGAGAGATACGCGACCGGCTTGGAGGAGGAAAAGGAAGCTTACCTCTTGCAGGTACAGCCGTTTATATGACCAGCTACTCCCGCCTGGAGAAAGGGCGCAAATGGGAGGAGAATTTTAAAGCACGACCATGGTTGTATCAAACCCCGGAACAAATTTTAATTAAAGCTTCCAATGGGGCTAGCGATTTTGGTAATAAATTTGGACAACCCTTGATTTGTGGTTCTGTACTTACTTTTGAGCATTTTGAAAACTATCACGAATTTGCCTATGATAAGGTAATTATGCTGGCCGGAGGAATTGGTTTTGCCAAAAAATCTGACAGTCTGAAAAATAAACCTTCCAAAGGTGACCGGGTGGTGGTTTTGGGTGGTGATAATTACCGTATCGGAATGGGGGGAGGAGCTGTTTCTTCCGTTGCTACCGGAGAGTTTGCCAACGCTATTGAACTGAATGCTGTGCAACGTTCCAACCCGGAGATGCAAAAACGTGCCATGAATGCCATTCGGGCAATGGTGGAGAGTGATGAGAATCCCATAGTTTCCATACACGACCATGGTGCCGGTGGCCATTTAAACTGTCTTTCGGAGTTGGTGGAGGAAACAGGTGGTACCATTCACCTGGACAAACTTCCGGTTGGTGATCCAACGCTTTCTGCCCGTGAAATAGTGGGGAACGAATCTCAGGAAAGAATGGGACTGGTTCTTCATGAGAAACACGTGGAAATATTGAAAAACGTTGCCCAACGAGAGCGCTCTCCCTTTTACGTGGTTGGAGAAACCACCGGGGATATGCAGTTTAAGTTTGAAGATGACAAAGGCAATTCGCCCATTGACCTTCAGCTTGCTGATATGTTTGGTAATCCGCCAAAGACGGTGATGAATGACGAAAGTGTTGAACGGAGATTCCGGGAACTGGATTATTCGGTTGAGAAAATTGAATCCTATCTGGAATCAGTACTTCAGCTGGAATCTGTGGCTTGTAAGGATTGGCTGACAAATAAAGTTGATCGCTCGGTGACCGGAAAAGTAGCTCGTCAGCAGACAATTGGAGAAATTCAATTGCCTTTGAGTGATTTGGGCGCTACGGCCATCGATTATTCAGGAATTAAAGGAATGGCTACTTCTGTTGGACATGCTCCCGGCATTGGTCTGATTGATGCCGCTGCCGGCTCTGTTGTTTCGGTGGCTGAATCGTTGACCAATCTGGTATGGGCTCCCATGACACATGGTATTGAGGGTGTGAGTTTGAGTGCCAACTGGATGTGGCCCTGTCGGAACAAAGGAGAAGACGCGCGCCTGTATGAAGCTGCCGAGGCGGTCAGTGATTTTGTTTGCGATTTGGGCATCAATATCCCTACAGGAAAAGATTCCTTATCCATGACTCAGAAATATCCTGACGGGGAGTCTGTTATGTCGCCCGGAACGGTGATTATCAGTGCTGCAGGAGAGGTGGAGGATGTTCGTAAGATTGTGACCCCGTTATTGAAAAAAGATGTTAACAGCTATTTGTTGCATATCGATCTCTCATTTGATGCACTTAAGCTTGGAGGAAGTAGTTTTGCCCAGATTCTGAATAGGCTGGGCAATGAAGCGCCGACAGTAACCGATGCTGATTATTTCAAGACCGCTTTTGAAGCCATTCAGAAACTTATTCGTGAAGGACTTGTACTTTCAGGACATGATGTTTCTGCGGGTGGATTGGTTACTACTCTGCTTGAAATGTGTTTCGCTAACAAAGATTTTGGAATTTCGGCCAACCTTTCAGAAATGGAAGAACCGGACCCGGTGAAATTGCTTTTCAGCGAAAATCCTGCCGTTGTAATACAGGTTACTGATATTGAAAAGGTTTCCACAATACTGGAAGAAGCAGGTATTCATTTTAGCCTGATCGGACAGCCGGTTGAGGAGCGTAAGCTGACAATTAAAACAACGGAGAAAGAGTTTCCTTTTGATATTGACAAATTGCGTGATGTGTGGTTCCGGACATCCTATTTGCTGGACCGCGACCAAAGTGGCCCACAGAAAGCAAAAGAAAGATTCGAAAACTATAAGAATCAACCTTTAAAATATCATTTTCCTACAAATTTTCAGGGAACAGAAAAGTCTCTTGACATCGTGAACCCGACCAGGAAGGCTCAAGCGGCTATTATTCGTGAGAAAGGGGTAAACGGAGATCGTGAAATGGCCTGGTCGTTGTACAAAGCAGGCTTTGCTGTGAAGGATGTTCACATGACGGATCTTATCAGTGGAAGAGAGACACTGGAGGAAATCGATTTTATTGTTTTTGTAGGTGGTTTCTCCAATTCAGATGTGCTTGGTTCGGCTAAAGGTTGGGCCGGTGCATTCCTTTACAATGAGAAAGCCAAAAAAGCTTTGGATAATTTTTATGCTCGTCCTGACACGCTGAGTCTTGGTATTTGCAATGGCTGTCAGTTGATGGTTAATTTGAATTTAGTGAATCCCGGGCATGAGAAAAAAACAAAAATGCTTCACAACGATTCGCATAAGTTTGAATCCATCTTCCTGACCATGAAGATTCAGGAGAATAATTCTGTTATGCTTAAATCTCTTGCTGGTTCACAAATTGGGGTGTGGGTTGCTCATGGGGAAGGAAAATTTGAATTTCCTTTGGAGGAGAGTGCGTATAATATTCCAGGAAAGTATGGGTACGATGCCTATCCGGCCAATCCCAACGGAAGCGATTACAATGCTGCTGCTATTTGTTCGGACGACGGACGCCACCTGGCAATGATGCCGCACCTGGAAAGGGCAGTTTTCCCCTGGCAATGGGGCTATTATCCCGAAGATCGTGCCGGTGATGAAGTAACACCCTGGATGGGAGCTTTTGTGAATGCCAGGAAATGGGTAGAGAGTAAAAAATAAGACACCTGCCTGATGATTTTTAAAAAGCGGAAATTGCCATTCAAGGCGATTTCCGCTTTTTATGTTTATGAGCGTTGTATAAAAAGATGCTTTTTATACCTGGTTCATTTATCAAAAGTAAACTTCAGCATGTATCATTTCTGATGAAACTCCCTGTGATTCAAGAATGTCATAAACATCGTGAATCATACTGCTGTTGCCGCACAAATAGCATCTGGTGTTTGATAACACCGGATTTTCTTCCAGATAGTTGGTGACTCTCCCAAAATAAGAATTGTCGCTTTTTTGTCTGGAAGTGCAGGCAATGTATCGTGATGAACTATAAAAATCAGAATCGTATTTTTCGCTGTTATCTCTGATTCCATGCAGAATGGTGAAATCTAATCCGGGATTGGATTTAATAAAGCTGTGAAAAGGTGATATTCCTGTTCCGCTGGCAATAAACAGCAATTTTTCGCCCGGGTTACTTTTTCGTGGCAGGGAAAAATATCCTACTGGCTCTTCCACAACCAGCATGTTCCCTGGGCGTTGTTTCTTTAGCACGGGAGAGATAAAACCGTCGGAAACTTCTTTTACAAGAATTTCCAGAAAATCATCATTCTCGCCACTGTAAATGGAATATTCTCTGGTGTGAATACTGTTTGCGGGGCCTACGTTGATGTGTTGCCCTGCTTGAAATTCCAGGTTGTTTTTTTCGAGTTTAACCACAAATGTGGATTCGTTAAGGTGACGCATCTCAACAATTTCATGCAGTTTTGTTGAAATTTTGTTGGCTTCAGATACTTCGTTCATATTTCGTTCATATTTTGTTAGTAGAATTTGGTCTGAGTTATTGAGTCAATAGAAACTGAAACATTTTAATATTAATTTTGCTGGATTAGATTTGAGAAGTTAAATATCCGTACTCGTTTTAAATGGTTTTTGATTTAATGTTTTTTAGCTTAGCATACAATATTATCATATCCCCCGCAATACGCATTGGGATTATTGGTTTTCTGTTGATAAGATGCTGCAAAAAAAGAAAACCGTTGGAGTCAAAAAAGGTTTAATTATTTAGGATAAAATAATCCTAAATGTGAAATTCAGACAGTTCCAGATATTATTTATTTGGAACCATTCAACAAATTATCTATATTTTAGTTTTTCTATTATCCGAAAAATGTAGAATTCATGATATATTCCAAATACAGGTCCAAAGAATTAAGTTGGCTATTTTTTAACGGGAGAGTGCTTCAGGAGGCTTCGAAAAAGGAAGTGCCTTTGATTGAGCGCATTAAGTTTCTGGGTATTTATTCCAATAATCTGGATGAATATTTTCGGGTGCGTGTAGCTCTATTGAAACGATTGGTTCAGTTGGGTAAAGACTCCGAGGTTGATGGTGTTTCGCCTCGTGAAACGCTTCGGGAAGTCAACAGGGTGGTGCTGCAGCAGGGCGTGGAATTTGGAAAAATTTATGAGCAGATAATTCATGAGCTGGAAACACATAATGTGTATATGCTTGATGAGAAATCACTGAATAAAAAACAGGGCGAATATGTAAGACGGGTTTTTGAGCATAAGGTGAGGCCCAAGCTGATGCCGGTAATTATCTCTAAACGCAGAGCGCTGCCTGACCTGGAAGATGATGCCATTTATCTGGGAGTGATTTTACGAAAGCATAAAACTGGAAAATCTATTTATGCTTTACTGGAATTACCTGTTGATGCTTTGGGACGATTTTTTATTGTCCCCTCAAGTGACAAGTCCACCTGTATGCTTTTGTTGGATGATGTCATCAGGTATGAGTTGAAGGACATTTTTTATATGTTCGATTTTGATGAGATTGGAGCCTATACTTTCAAGCTTACGCGAGATGCCGAACTGGACATCGATGATGATATCTCTGAGAGTTATGTGAGTGCCATAGCTCAAAGTCTGGAGCGAAGAAAGGATGCACCACCCGTACGATTTGTCTATGACCGGGAGATGCCTGATGATCTGTTGGAGATTTTATTGAGAAAACTCCATTTTTCGAAGGGGGATGCCATCATTCAGGGTGGACGATATCATAACTTTAAAGACTTTATGGACTTCCCCAACATTGGGGGAAGCGATATGATTTATGATCCTTTGCCACCTATTCGCCATGAATATTATCCCAATGGTCAATCGGTTTTTCCGGTTTTACATGAAAGAGATATTTTACTTCATTTTCCGTATCATTCGTTCCTTCATTTTATAGATTTTCTTCGTGAGGCCAGCATTGATCCGATGGTCAGGGAAATGAAAATCACTATTTATAGGGTAGCAAAGCACTCAAATGTTATGGATGCCTTGATAAATGCGGCACATAACGGAAAAAAGGTCACCGTTGTGATGGAGCTTCAGGCGCGTTTTGATGAAGCTCATAATATTAAATGGGCCAACAAACTTACCGATGCTGGTGTAAAGGTTATTTATGGGGTAAAAGGTTTGAAGGTGCATTCCAAGTTATGCTATGTGGTCCGGAAAGAGGGGAGTAGGTTTAAACGCTATGCCTGTGTTGGCACCGGCAATTTCAATGAAGATTCCGCCAGGGTTTTTAGCGATCACATACTGATGACGGCTCACGAGGGGATTGCCCGTGAAGTTGGTTCTGTATTTGAGTTTTTTGATAAAAATTACCGCATTGCCCGTTATAGTCACTTATGGGTTTCTCCATTTTATTTGCGAAAAAGAATTAACGAGTTAATTAATAAGGAAATAAAAATAGCCAAACAGGGAGGAGAAGCCCGCATTTGGCTAAAAGTTAATAATCTGGCCGATTACCGGGTCATAAAGAAACTGTATGAAGCTTACAGGGCAGGTGTTGATGTGAGATTAAATGTGCGGGGAATGTTTTCCCTCATTCCCGATTTTGATGGCAATGGCAGTTCTATTCCAAGTATAGGGCTGATAGACAGGCTGCTGGAGCATAGCCGGTTTTATATCATAGGTGCCGGGGAACGTCAGCGCATTTACATTGCGTCTGCCGATTTAATGTCACGAAATATGGACAGGCGTGTGGAGGTTGCCTGCCCCATTTACGACGAAACCCTTAAAAGTCAGTTGTTGAATATGTTTCGCATTCAGTGGAAGGATACCAGTGCGGCACGTATTCTGGATAATAATCTGACCAATAAGCTGAAAAAACCTGTAGCCGGAGAAAAACCTTTC
>NZ_JADQBH010000220.1 GCF_016278715.1 Marinilabilia sp.
AGGCTATCACAGCAATATTAGCCGGTGCAGGTCTGGCGGTGGGAGGATTGCAAATGCAGACTTTGTTTAGAAATCCGCTGGCCGGACCTTCAATTCTGGGGATTAGCTCAGGAGCCGGACTGGGTGTTGCGCTGGTGTTATTGCTTGCCGGTAAAATAGGAGGCGTAGCTCTTAGTCATCTGGGATGGACAGGACACCTTTCTGTTGCTTTGGCTGCTTTTGCAGGAGCTACCCTGGTTTTGACATTGGTTTTGTTTCTCTCTCGTCATCTTAAAGACAATGCCATGCTGCTGATTATTGGGATAATGGTTGGTTATGCTGCGTCTGCACTTGTTGGGATATTGAAGTTTTATAGCATGAAGGAAGATGTTCATGCTTATGTAATATGGGGCTTAGGTAGTTTTTCAACTGTTTCCTGGTCTCAAATGGGTGTTTTGTTTCCCGTGGTCACTATTGCTCTTTTTGCTTCCTTTTTTCTGGTAAAACCATTGAATGTGATGCTTCTGGGGGAACAATATGCAGGTAATCTTGGCATTAATATTAAAGTTTCCCGGCTTTTGATAATTCTTTGTACCGGATTGCTTACTGCTACTATCACAGCTTTTTGTGGCCCCATTGCTTTTTTGGGCCTGGCTGTGCCGCATTTGACTAAAGGATTGTTCCGCACATCAGACCACAAAGTTCTGATACCTGCAGTGATACTGGCCGGAATAGCAGTTGCTCTTTTTTCTAATTTAATTGCCCGCCTACCCGGATTTGACGGAGCTTTGCCCATTAATGCGGTGACCAGTATGATTGGCGCCCCGGTAGTTATTTGGGTTATTCTGAAAGGTAAGAATTTACGTACCCCTGGTGTTTAACCGAAGGAGGAATAATTATGGAGGAATACAAAAACGCACTTATTAAAACCACAGACCTGGCGATAGGATACAACCATCCGCGACAGGGGAAGAAAGTTTTGCATTCCAATATTGGAGTCAGGCTTGATGCCGGGGAGTTTGCCTGTATTCTTGGCCCCAATGGTTCAGGGAAATCAACGCTGTTGCAGACATTGTGCGGGTTTCTTCCCCGACTCGATGGAGAGGTGAGAATTGCAGGGCAAGTCATCGAAAAACTTTCCAATCGGGAGATGTCGTTGTTGGCAAGCGTGGTTCTTACCGAGCGTGTGTCAGTATCCAATATGACTGTTTTTGACCTTGTTTCACTGGGGCGGACTCCCTATACCGGTTTCTTCGGTCGATTAAAGAGCAGGGATACCAACATGGTGACAGATAGCATTAAGGCGGTTGGTCTGGAAGGATTTGAGGAGCGGTTGATTACTCAAATGAGCGACGGTGAGCGTCAGAAAGCAATGATTGCCAAAGCTCTGGTACAGGAAACGCCACTGATTGTATTGGATGAACCAACTGCTTTTCTGGACTTGCCTAGCCGCATAGAGATTATGCATCTTTTAAGAAAGTTGGCCCATCAACGCAATAAGGGAATTCTTTTATCTACTCACGACCTCGATTTGGCACTTCAAATGGCTGATAAAGTATGGTTACTGGCCGAAGGCCGGCAGATGGAGACAGGAACACCGGAGGATCTGGTTTTGACCAATGAATTCAGGCGCTTTTTTGAGCGGGAAGGAATCCTTTTTGATAATAATACCGGCCAGTTTACGGTGGAAAAACAAAAAGTGAAAACCATTAGAATTATAGGAAAAGGAGTGGAATATAAATGGGTAAGTCGTGCACTTGCACGCCGTGGTTTTGCCGCTTCCGATGAACCATTCAGTGGTTTCCAGGTGGAAGTGAAATCTGATGGCAAAAGGGAATACCTGCTCACCGGACCCAACGGAAAAACCCAAAAACTTAGGACCATCGAAGACTTGTTGACACAACTGGATCATGAAGAAGCCACATTGCTGACAGAATAGACGCATGGGCTGCCTATCTGGCAGTCCTTTTCCTTTGGCATAAGCTTTGCTTTTTGAAGGCAGAAATTTCGTATAATCAAATTAAACAAAATAGCTATGCAAAAGGGAAAAATTGGTATTAGTACCGAGAACATCTTTCCGATTATTAAAAAATACCTTTATTCAGATCATGAAATATTTCTGCGCGAGTTGATATCCAATGCCGTGGATGCTACGCAGAAGTTGAATACCCTGGCACGTATCGGGGATTACAAGGGCGAAGTGGGGGATACCACCATTCGCGTATCCATTGATGAAAAGGAAAAAACCATTACCATTTCAGACCGTGGTATTGGAATGACTGCCGAAGAGATTGAAAAATTTATCAATCAGGTAGCTTTTTCCGGGGCCAATGAATTCCTAGAGAAGTATAAAAATGATGCCAATGCCATTATCGGACACTTTGGTATGGGTTTTTATTCTTCTTTTATGGTTTCCAAAAAGGTGGAAATTCATACGCTTTCTTACAAAGACGATGCGAAAGCTGTAAAGTGGGAGTGTGACGGAAGTCCCGAATATACACTGGAAGAGATTGATAAAAAGGAACGTGGAACTGATATTGTTCTCTTTATTGATGATGAAAATCAGCACTTCGTTGCCAAGGATGAAATAAATCGGCTGCTCAAAAAGTATTGTGGTTTCCTTCCTGTACCTGTTGCTTTTGGCAAACAAACAGAGTGGAAAGATGGTAAAGAGGTGGAGAAAGATAAAGAGAACATTATCAACGACACCAATCCGCTTTGGACACAATCGCCCTCTAATCTGAAAGATGAAGATTACAAAAAATTCTATCGCAATCTTTATCCCATGGCGGAGGATCCTTTGTTTAACATCCATTTGAATGTGGATTATCCTTTTAATCTGACTGGTATTCTTTATTTCCCGAAAATCAATAACAATATTGAGGTTCAACGGAATAAAATTCAGCTTTTTTGCAATCAGGTTTATGTAACGGATTCTGTGGAAGGGATTGTTCCTGAATTCCTTACTTTACTACATGGGGTTATCGATTCACCGGATATTCCGCTGAATGTTTCGCGCTCTTATTTGCAAAGTGATTCTAATGTGAAGAAGATCTCCAGCCATATCACCAAAAAAGTGGCAGACCGGCTGGATGAGATTTTCAAGACTGAACGTCCGTCTTTTGAAGCAAAATGGGACGACCTGAAAGTATTTATTGAATATGGTATGCTTACTGATGAGAAATTTCATGAGCGCGCTCAGAAATTTGCATTGCTGAAGAATACCGATGGAAAATTCTTCACCTTCGATGAATATAAGAACATCATTAAGGATAGCCAGACTGACAAAGACAAGCAACTGGTTTATCTTTATGCTACCGATGCCGAAGGCCAGTATTCATTTATTGAGGGAGCCAAAAATAAAGGTTACGATGTATTGCTGATGGATGGACAGCTGGACACCCATTTCATTAATCATCTGGAACAGAAATTTGAAGGTGCCCGCTTTGTCCGTGTGGACAGCGATGTTCCCGAGAAATTGATTCCTCAGGAAGCTGAGTCTGAGTTGAAGCTTTCGGATGCCGAAAAAGACAACCTGACGACCATTTTTAGCTCACAAATACCAAATCTGGATAAAGCCAATTTCGTAGTTTCTTTTGAAGCTTTGGCGGCAACTGACAAGCCGGTAATGGTTACACAACAGGAATTTATGCGGAGAATGAAAGAAATGAGCCAGGCCGGTGGTGGTCCAATGTCCTTCTACGGTGAGATGCCTGACAGCTACAATCTTGTGGTGAATGGCAACCACGATCTCATTCAGCGAATTGTGAAAGATTGCGATGAAGCTGTTGGAGATAGCGTAACTTCCGTTCGCAAGAAAATTGAAAGTCTTGAGTCGCGTAAAGCTGAATTGGAAAAAGGCAAAGGCGAAAAGAAGGAGGAAGAAATTCCGCAGGCTGAAAAAGAAGAACTGGAAGATGTGGAGAAGAAGATTACTGAACTGCGCGGCAAGAAGGATGAATCGCTCAAAAAATTTGCGTCCAATAATAAACTTGTTTCTCAGCTCATCGATCTGGCATTGTTGTCGAACAATATGCTGAAAGGGGAAGCCCTCAATCGCTTTGTGAAGCGCAGCATTGACTTGATTTAATAGAAATTCATCTCAATATGAAAAGGTTGTCTGCTTTGTGTGGGCAACCTTTTTTTTTATCTGGGTGTCCGACAAGTCATAGGTTTCGGTTTTTTTTTTATTCTGAACGCAGTGAAGAATTCCATTGTCAATAATCTACAAGACTATGACCCGCGCAATGCAAAGGCTGTAGTGACTTTTTAGAAAGCCTCTTTAATAATGTTTTTCTTCGACGAGCAAATGTCATAAACAGCATATTGGTGTTTTGGCGCCTAAATTCATATTTTTTCTCAGGATGGATTCTATGAAAACCCGACTATTGCTTAAGGCTCCTTTGGGAATTAATGGGGCAACCTGGTGCTGATCAGGAGGCTCTTCTTTTACCTGCTCTTTGTCATTGTTGATTTTTTCCGGAATTACTATTTTTAAACTGTAAATATATGGGCTTAAGTTAATAGTCTCGTGTGTATTTTAAGAGATTGATACTTTCAAACTATAACCAAGATTCGTTGTAAGGCACCGAAAAAAATAGTTACCTATGAGAAAATTATTATTACTTCCCGTTGCGGCTTTATTATTAACCGCATGTGAAACGGGCCCAAAAGAAAAGGAAAACCCTTTTTTTACTGAATACGAAACGCCTCATAAGGCACCCCCTTTCAACCAAATTGAGGAATCGCATTTTCTGCCTGCTTTTAAGGAAGGAATAAAGAAAGCTCAGGAAGAGGTGGAAATGATAGCTTCAAATACTGACGCTCCAACTTTTGAAAACACGGTTCTTGCGCTTGACCAATCTGGAAAGTTACTTACAAAAGTCAGCAGCGTTTTTTATCCCCTACGGTCAGCCGTCAGTAATGACAGTATTCAGGCTATTGCCCGCGAGGTTTCTCCCATGATGAGTCAGCATCGCGATGCAATAATGATGAATATGGACTTGTTTGGCCGGGTAAAAGAGGTCTATGAAAACATGGAATCTGCCGGGTTGAATGATTCTCAAAAGCGCGTTGTAACCAAATATTATCAGGATTTTGTACGCAATGGTGCCAATTTGAATGCCGAAGACCAGGAACGACTGAAAGAGATTAATACCAGCCTTTCTTCTTTTTCGCTTGAGTTTGGTGAAAATCTGCTTGCCGAAACCAATGAGAATTTTGAATTGGTGATAGAAGATGAAACCGACCTGGCAGGATTACCCGACGGCGTTAAAGCTGCTGCTGCCGATGCTGCCAAGGCTGCCGGTTATGAAGGAAAATGGCTGTTTAATCCGCAAAAGCCAAGCTGGATTCCATTCCTGACCTATGGTGAAAATCGTGAGTTGCGCGAAGAGTTGTATCGTGGCTATTTTATGCGTGGCGATCGCAATGATGAGTTTGACAATAAAGAGAATATAAAAGAAATTGTCTCGCTTCGTGCCGAAAAAGCAGAGTTACTTGGTTTTGAAAACCATGCCGATTATGTGATTGATGTAAATATGGCCAAGGAACCAAAAGCGGTATATGATTTTGTTTTGCAACTGTGGAAACCTGCATTGGAGAAATCAAAGCAGGAACTTGCAGAGATGCAGGCCATTGTTGATGTCGAGGGTGGCGATTTCGACATTGCTCCCTGGGACTGGTGGTTCTATTCAGAGAAACTCAGAAAACAAAAATACGATTTGGACGAGTCCGAACTTCAGCCCTATTTTAAGTTGGAGAATGTGCGGGATGGGATGTTCTGGGTAGCCAATCAGTTGTATGATATTACTTTTGAGTTACGTACTGATGTTCCTGTTTATCATGAAGATGTGGAAGTGTTTGAGGTGAAAGAAGATGATGGTTCCCATATCGGATTGCTCTATTTGGATTATTTTCCCCGTAAAAGTAAACGGGTAGGTGCCTGGTGTACCGGATTTCGCGATGCAGGATATGATCATGAAGCCAATGAAGTGGTTGATCCATTGGTTTCGATTGTTTGTATTTCACCAAGCCAACAGGTGATACTCCTTCCTTGTTAACCTGGGACGAGGTAAATACTTTGTTTCACGAGTTTGGTCATGGTCTGCACGGACTTTTTACTGAAGGAAAATACAATCGTACCGCAGGCAATGTGCCACGTGATTTCGTGGAATTACCATCTCAGATAATGGAAAATTGGTGCGGCGAGCCTGAAGTGTTACGTCAATATGCCAAACATTATGAAACCGGAGAGGTTTTACCTGAAGCCCTTATTGAAAAGATCCAGAACAGCAGCCTTTTTAACCAGGGATTTGCCAACGTGGAATATCTGGCGGCTTCGTTATTGGATATGGATTGGCACACACTAACTGCTGAAGATCAGGTTGACGATGTGAATGCTTTTGAGGAGGCCTCCATGAACGAGATTGGCCTGATTCCTGAAATCCTGCCTCGTTACCGATCAACTTATTTTGGGCACATTTTCAGTGGTGGGTATTCTGCCGGATATTATGTGTATAAATGGGCCGAAGTGCTGGATGCTGATGCTTTCAATGCTTTTAAAGAGTCAGGTGACTTATTTAATAAAGAACTGGCTGTCAAATTCCGCCAGCACTGCCTGCAGGAAGTCGGAGAGGGCGAAGGAATGGTGCAATACAAAAAATTCCGTGGACAGGAACCTTCTATCAAACCGCTGTTGAAGAACCTGGGGTTTGAAGAGTGATTTCTTAAATGCTTAGGGATTGTGCCGAAATAGAATGCCGCTTTTAACTTGTTCTTTTGCCCTTTGACTTCCTTGAAAATCCATTTAATAGCTCGCTATTTGCAGTATTTTCAAGTCGGCAAAGAACAAAATAACCTGGTTAAATCTGTCAATTTATTTCATTATAAACCCTTAAAAACAAAAAAAAGGATTGTTCCAATCGTGGGACAATCCTTTTTTCGTAACACTAGTGTCCGGAGAAACATGTTTTTTGAAAGGAGATTGCTTCGCCTTGCTCGCAATGACGCTGGCTTATAGGTTTTAAGCTGGGTTGGTAAGGGTTAATATCCTTTAAGTCCCGTCATCGAACGTAGTGAAGCAATCTCAATTTTTTAACCGGACACCAATCTTTTCGTAAATCAAAAAAAATCACTTCTTCACAATTCTAAAGGATGAATTTGTGCTTTCCGTTTTTACAATCATCAGATAATATCCACATTTTAAGCCCGATAACTCTAACTTATTGCCAGGGTCTAATCCTCTTTTTAGTAGTTGCAAAGTACCTGTAAGGTCATAGATTTCTATTTGCTCAATTGGTTCAGTTCCGGCATCAATAAACAGTTCATTAACTACGGGATTTGGGTAGACTTTGATATCTTCCTGACTCGCTGCATGCTCCCCAATTGTAGTGAACGTTCCCGCTTGAGTGATGGTGACTTCTCTGTCAGGTCCACCTGCAACACTAATTGTTATCGTTGCTGTGCGGGGTTCATTAGACGGGTTTGCCTGCATATCAAAGAAAATATTTTCGTCTCCCAGATAGCTTGTCTGGTCTAGTTGAATCCAATCTGCATCAGTCGAAATAAAACCGTACGATGTGGAGGTAATAGCGAAATGATCAGTAATGGCATTTGGGGAGGAATAATTGAATTGATCCGAATCCAGATTAATGCCCGGCGACATCTCTACAATATTAGTGAAAAGTCTCCACCTTGGAGCCTGTTGATAGGCATTTAAGGATCCGCGTGGGACATAAAGCGTGGCCTTATTGGTGACTGGATAAGTGAATACTTCAGAACCTATTGGTAAAGGGGTTGTTGGATAGGCATAAATTTTGGTTATTGTAGTGGATCCCTTAAATGCCATGTCTCCAATCGTTGTTACAGTTGATGGAATATTGATGGTCTCAAACATAGTACACCGTGAAAATGAATAAGTATTAATGGTTCCTGTGCCATCAGGTATTACGAGCTTATTTAATTTAGAGCAACCATAAAAAGCTGAGCTACCTATGTTGGTGAGCGTTGAAGGGACATTAAAGCGTTCCAAATTTGTACAATACCTGAAAGCGGCTGAATAGATGTTTGTTAATCCTTCGTTGGCAATAATATTGGCAATATTAGAACTTTCAAAAGCATAAGCGCCTATGGTCGTACAGGTTTCGGGTAATCTTAATTCTCTTATTTCGATATTATTCTGGAAAGTGTTCTCGGGAATAGTGTTGGCATATCCAGGAAATGCGGTTGTTTCAACTATTTTTACCTTGAGTAGATCCATTTGTATTACCTTGAACATCTTTTGTTTAATGAATTGAAAATCACGGTAATCCATTTCTCCTTTGAGAACTAAAGATTCGCGGGCGCTTTGCTCCTGAGCATGAATAATATTCTCTAATTCTCCACCGGAACAGGTTATAATATCGCCTTGAATGACATTAATGGTTACCGGGTAGGCACCTGTCCCCGCAATTGTAAATGAACCCACTCTTCGGTTATTATCTGGATTTTCAGCTACGGTCAGGCCAATGGTTAAATATCCGTTTCCCGTTGTTCGGCTAAATGTCAGCCAGTCTGCATCGGTGGTGATAGTCCAAGGGGTATCCGATAATATTTTTAAGGAGCCATTCTGACTTCTTGGTCCGTAAAAAATAAAGATTCCGGGATCCGCAGCAATTGATGCTGCCATTGTTTGCGTGAAATTCAATCCGCTTATGCAGATAATTAAGGCCAAAATGAGTAAAGTTCTTTTCATATCTTCATAAAGTTTTGTAAAGGGTTTAATGGTTTCGGGTAATGCCCGAAAACCGAATTTTGGGCAAAACTAAAATGTAAATCCTTATGAATGAAGAAAATGTTGCGAATGGGAAAGTTATGTTGCAGATGGGAAAGTTTGACCTGTGGCGATTGGTCATTTTCGCCTTTCCGTGATTAACTTTAATAATGCTGCTGCATCAGTACGTCTTCCAGCTGTTTAATGATTTGCATGTCGAGAGAGCGCGATATGGGAATTTTTTTGTTGGAAACGGATAACGTTAAATATTGCTGTTTTGAATTTCCTGTGATGGTATCAATATAGTTGGTATTGATAATAAAGGAACGATGGCATCGAACAAACTCGGGGTGATTTTCGAGTTTATTTTCAATGGCTTTCATCGTGCTTCGTATTAACAATTTTGATTCTGAGTTATTTATGTGGTGAACAAACTCCTGGTAAATGTTTTCCGAAGAGATGTACATCACATTTTTCAGATTAATTTCTGTATTATCTATGCTCACAGTTTTGGCATTTTTTTCAAAAGAAATGTCTTCTTCTTTATTTTTGTTTTGTTGTAGTTTTTTTTCTGCAAGCATTAGGTTAAAGTTATCCATCATCCGGTTTTTAACCATGTTGAAACTGTTCCGGTATTTGACTAATAACTCTAAAGTGTTAAGGATGAATTGTCCGGAAATCAAGGTCAAAGATACCATTATTATGTCGTCAGGGATGGGTGCAATAAAATGAAGCATTAAAGCTGTTTCGGTTAATAAAGCATTGTTGATGATTATTAAAACCAGTCTCCAAATTAAAACTTTGGAAAAAGAAATTTCTTTGTCTTTAGAAATGTAACGATTGTAGGGCCAATGACTAATGAAGTAAACCATAAACGAGATTAAGGCCCACGTTACAAGTTTAATCGGGGAGGACTGGAAGTTTAGAATGAATGTCGATGAAAGCGATATTAAGACTGCAAATAAGGAGGCGGTAAATAGCATAAATGGTGTCCCGAGTGGCTCAATGGGGATCGAGAAATGGTAAAAATTTGCATCCTTCGAAGATCTTTTTTCATTTTCCAGCCCATTCTGACAAAAATGAAACAACATCTTTCCCTGGAAAAACCAGAATACGAAGAATAACATTGCAGTGACAATGGCAAAAAAGCTTAGAATCACGATTTTCTTGACCATTGTTTTTCTCTCTGCTATTAATTGTGCAAATTCTCCCGATTTGCTGTTTAGTTCTTCATCGGACATTACCCTGGTAAGCACCTGGTCTAATCCTAAAAGTTTTAAACTGTCTTTTAGTTGAGCATATTCTTGATAGTATTGGTATGCCTTGTGAAAATTCCCCTGGCGTTCATGCAGATCGGCCAGTCCTTTCAGAGTTTCCAACTCAGAACTGCTCCATTCATTTCGGCGAACCACTTCGAGTGATTTTTGATAATAATACTCAGCTTCCTGATATCTTTTTTCATCAACACAAACTTCGGCCAAAGGCCTGAAATTGTTGTCCAGGGCCTCGTTTTGTTGGCACGAATCAATATAACTCACAGACTTGGTGAAATAGAATTGCGTTGAATCTTTAACGCCAAGCTTACTATAGGCTGTTGTCAATTTTATCAGGATGCGGTTCTTGTCGCAATTATCACCTTCTTTTTGTATTAGCGCATAGCATTTTTGATATTGTGCAAGAGCCGATTCATAATCTCCAATGGATTGATATGCACTTCCAAAATATTCCAGAAAACCCCTGTAGAGATACGATGACTTGAGTTGCGGGCTGTTTTTTATCGTTTTGAAAATAGCTATGGTCTCCTGGGGATTCCCGGTTTTGAGATATAAGTATCCAATTTGATAAGAAACCTGGAGTATTGCACCGCTGTGTCCAAGCTCCTCAAACATAGCCTTGGCTTTTGCTAAATCTGTTATGGCCTCCTGGTCTTTATTGAGTTCTACTTTTAAAAAACCACTATGAAAATAGCAGGTGGCAACTCCTAAGGCCATATTATGGTCTTTGGCCACCAGGCGTGCGGAATCGATGTATGCAAACGCCAGGTTATCATTTTTGCTTTCCGGAAAGCCATTAAAATACATCGAATATTTCAGGTAAGCTCTCCATAAATACCCGTAGTCATTGATTTCCTTAGAATGATTAATGGCCTGGGAAGCATACCGGTGAAGGGAATCCTTATTGATATAAATGTAGTGGTGAGCGAGTTGAATTTCCAGTGGGATTTGTTCTGCAATAGCAATAGTTTTACTCAATTCATGCCTTAAACTGTCAAATACAGCTCGCTCTCCACTGCTTGGAAAGGCAATCATTAAAAGTAAATAGATTAAAATCGCTTGAAGTGAATAAACTCTTTTCACAAGGCTTGAGTTAGGTTTAGTATAACTCGTTTTCTAATGTAAATGTAGTTTTTTCTTTTTAAAAATCATTTCTTGGGTTTCTTGTAGCCGGAATAAACATACCTTAAAAAAAAGGATTTAGACCGGACCAACCAATTATTTCAGAAGAAAATGAAGAGTTCAGGATGGAATAATCTACTTCTGAAATCCAAAGTTTTGTAAAAGATAAAAAAATATATATGTTTGTTAACGTTTAATTTTTTTGGTGTTAACTCCTGACTCTTGCTATGTTTGTTACAAGGTTGTCTATTCTCTTTTCGCTTTTTCTTTTTTCGACTATAAGCCTTTACAGTCAGGAAATTAAACGTTCCCTGATTTCACCTCCTGTTAATAATGTTTTTGATTTTTATTTGTCCTCTTCCGCAAAGGTTTATTTTGGAAATCCGGAGAATCTTTGGATTTTCGATTTGAATGGGGATTCACTGCAGCATCACTCAAGGTTAGATTTATCATCTGATATTACCGCTATTATTGCATCAGAAGAGAGAAATGAGGTGTTTCTGGGCACCAAGGATGGGTGTATTGCGCAGATTGATATCAATAATAAGATGATGACTCATTTTATTTGTCATCAAGGTGACCAAATCACTTCGTTGGCATTTAATTCCGAAAAGAATTTTCTTATCGCAGGTGGAACCAGAGGAGTGGTTTATAAGCACCGGGTTGCGGATATTGAAAGTTTTGAAGTGCTTTATTCCTGTTCCGACCAGGTAACTGATATAGAACTTTCATCCGCAGGTGATTATCTTTCTGTTTGTGATGGAACCGGATTAGTTTCATTGTTTGACGCATCTGATTTGTCTTTAATTAGTTCCACAAGAGTTTCTGACGGTTTGCTTCGTGACCTGGCTTTTGTGCTGGGGACAGAACGTTTTGTGACGGTTGATGAAAAGGGCATTTTTAGTAAGTGGCGAATTTCCCAATCAAAGTATCTGATTAATGTTAGTGAGTCGCGTGAATCATATAGCGGTCTGTTGTGTGTGGATGTTAATTCGGAGGGAACGTCTTTTTGTTTTGGCGGTAAAAACCATCAGTTTTATGTGCAAACCCCTTTTGGTAGTTATAAAAATCGTCTTCAGGGGCCTGTTTTAAAGAGTTCTTTTTTTGAAAAAGATGGATATCTCTTTTTTGTTCATTGTTTGTATGGAAAAGGGATTGTTTTAACAAGTTTGGCAGGAATGTAGATGTTCATTAATTATCAAGCTTAATCCTATAGCATGAAGTATCTTTTTTCTATTTTATTTCTCTTAACTATTCTAAGTAACAGTTTCGGTCAGACCAATTTTCGTCCGGGATACATTATTACCAATGACCAGGATACCATTATTGGAAAAATCGATTATCGGGGTGATGCCCGGAATATGAAAATCTGTAGTTTTATTCAGGAGGGTAGGACGGAACCAACAGATTACGAGCCGGGCAGGATTCATGGCTATCGATTTTCTGATGATGGGAAATTTTATGTTTCCAAATACTTGAATTTGGAAGATGTTCAGGATACGGTCTTTGTTGAATACCTTCTGAAAGGAATTACCGATTTGTATTTTTACCGTAAGCCGCTTTATTCCACCTATCTTCTCGAAAAAGAGGATGGAGAGATGCTTGAACTTCGAAATGACCAGGTGGAAGTTAAGAGAGACGGGCAGGTTTTTATAGTTGAAAATAACCGGTATCTCGGAATGTTGAATTATGCCTTTGCAGATTGTCCCAATCTGTATAATGATATTACTGACACAAAGTTATCGCATGAATCATTAATAAAAATTACAAAGAAATATCACAATTATGTGTGTGATGACGAACTGTGTGTGATTTATGAAAAAGATATTCCAGTTCTTAGGGTTGAAATAATGCCAACAATCGGATATTCCGTTTCAATACTGAATATTAAAACGTTAGAGCTCTCAAAAATTAATATGGATCCCGGTTATTCCTCATTTGTCGGATTGTGGGTAAACTGGAAATTACCTCAGATTAACGAAAAGTGGTCTGTATTGACAGGAGTCACCATCAGAGAAGACTATTATTTTGGGCACTATGAACGCCATCCTTATGACTATTCCGATGCATACTACGATTTTCATCTCTTTTCTACCAATATATCCACAAGCTTTGCTTTTAAATACACTTTTCCCCGTGGAAAGGTTGTTCCAATCTTTTTTGCCGGTGGCACAGCTACATTTGAAATAGAACAGAATTTTACAGAAAACCAGGAGAAACGGATTGGAAACCGGGTAAGTGTGAGAAATATTGATTTGGGAGAATTTTACGAAATGGGGCTTCAGCCAGGATTTATTTTAGGTGCCGGAGTTGAATTTCCTTTTTTGAAGGATTATCGTTTGTTTTCCAATTTATCTGTTAGCAACGTGTGGAACGGCTATATGGATGAGTTTAAGTTTCGTCGAACCTGGGGCGCTTTCTCTGTGGGATGTATATTTTAATCTTCTCAATTAAGCTTAAAGTGAGGTGTAATCCATTGTATTTGTGCCAGTTTCATTCACTCTAAAAGCGATTTGTAACTTATGAAAAACAGTAAAGTTTTAAAAGCTCTTTTTCGTTCTCTTTTTGTGATTATGATTTTTGGGGGATGTCACAAGGAAAAAATTGAAGCCAGATTTTACCCGCGTGTTAGAACGCATAATGTTTCCAATATTACTTCTGATGGAGCAACCTTTTGGGGTGAAATCATTGCCGCGGGAAATTCTCCAGCGTTGGAATATGGGTTTGCATGGAGTACACACGATACTCCATCGCCGAAAATATCCGAGCACATTATTGTGGAAGAGGTGCTTTCATCGGGTAAGTTTAGCTGTCGGATAGATTTTAGCCTGATTCGGAGTGAAAAATATTATGTCAGGAGTTTTGTAAAAACGGATGAACTTACGGTTTTTGGTAATGCTGTTTCATTTGTTAGCGATGGCTCAGGGCACCCAAATATTCATGAAGTTTTGCCGCCCACCGGTTTTTGGGGCGACACGATTTCTTTTGTAGGAGAAGGGTTCAGCAGTATTGAGAATAGTATATTTTTTGGGGAGTTAAAAGCCGAAGTGATCATGAATTCCGATTCGTTGATTAAAGCTATTGTTCCTTCTTCACCAAATGAGGAATCCGTGGATATTACACATCAGGTGGATGTCAATTCCGCTGTTTGGCCCGGGTATTTTCAATACCGGGTACCTGAACTTAGAGATTTCGCTCCACGAGAAGCATTGTTTGGAGATACGGTGACAATCAGGGGGAATAACTTTCATCCAAATTCCGGGTTTACCAAAGCTTTTTTTAATGATATTGAGTCTGATATTATTTTTCTGAGTGATTCTGTGGTAAAAACTATAGTCCCTGAAAATTTAAAATCGTCAGCCAATACATTAACCATCCTTTCAGACTCTTTCAGGGTGAAATCCGCTGAACATTTTTATCTCATTCCACTGCAGTTTAGCGGGTTTTCGCCTGATACTTTTACAGTATTCGAGGACGATTTGCTTCTGACTATTTATGGAACGGGATTCAGCAGTCTGTCAGATAAAAATACTGTTTTATTCGAGGAACATGAATTGGAAGTTGACCAGGCATGGCCGGATAGTTTGCATGTAATTATTCCGCTGGACATTTTTCCAAATCCTGATTATGCCTTTGATTTAAAGGGGGGGGTAAAGGTGAAAGTTGCCGATCAGTCTATGGTGCTCCAGGATTCTGTCCACTTTATCAATGAAGGTATTTTTTCCTGGAACAGGCGTAAAGAATTCCCCGGAGAGGGACGGGTGGATGCTCTTTCTTTTTCTTTTAATGGCAAAGGATATGTGGGAACCGGACTGAATTATGAGGATGCGGCAAATGAAAAATATTTCTCCGATTTCTGGGAGTATGATCCGGTTTCCGATAATTGGTCGCGTATAGATGATTTGCCGGGTGACCCACGAGCCGGAGCTGCCATGATGAAAATAAACAACACCGTTTATGTGGGGTTGGGAAGTAGCAATTACAATGATGAAAGTAGTTACATGAACGACTGGTATCGATTTAACGAAGATGGTTCATGGACACAGTTAAATGATTTTCCCGGTGCAGGAAGACATGGTTCTTTTTCTATGATGAACTACCTGGGGGGTGGTAAAGTTGCGCCTAATGACCAGGGACAAAGAGATTACCGCGACCTTTGGACCTATAATCCGGCAGCTGATTTATGGACTTCTCAGGCTGAAATACCCTATTCAATTGTTGAAGATGACGGGTTGGTGCTAAATAATACTGGATATATTTTTTCCGAGAATAAGATATTTGAATTTGAGAATGGCCGATGGGATTATTATTCTGTTTCCGGAGTTTCTCAGGGGTATTCAGGGTTTACTTTAAGAGATAGAATCTGTAGGGCGTTTTCTCTTGGAGAAGGGAATAATTTATCCGGTTCTCAAATTATTCTGGCAGCAGATATGAGCATTCTGGAAGCTTCAGAAATCCATTTTCCATGGTCTGCAAGAACCCACGTTACTATATTTACCATTGGTGATTCTGCCTATTTTGTCGGGGGTACCACTTATGATAATAGCACAGTCTTTTTAACCGATTTTTATGAATTGTCTATTGATAAATAACAGGCTTTCCGGAGTGGTTCTCTTACTGTTGATTGTTTTAATTTCCTTTTATTCCTGTAAAAAAACAGAAGAGGAGAGTTTTGAGTACATGGTGTTAGAGACTGATGAGCCTGTTCTAAACGGTGGAAAATCGCACTCTTCAGTGGAATTGTCAGCCCGTATCCTCTTTAAAAACAATAATGAAATTTCTGAACAGGGATTTGTTTACAGTGTTGGGCCAAACCCCTTGTTAGATGAAAGTAATGTGGTTAAGGCGGAGTCATCCAATTCTTCATCCTTTTCGGTACAAATCAAAGATGCGTTGATACCTGACACAACCTATTACGTAAGATCATTTTTACGTACCGGAAATTATTTGGTGTATGGCAATGAGGTGTCTTTTAACTATGTTAAGGCTGATCCACCGGAGTTGAATTCTTTGAGTTTCTCACAGGGAACCTGGGGAGATACAATTGTTGTTGAGGGAAGCGGATTTGCCCGGACAACGGATTATAATGCTGTAAAATTCGGAAGTGTGCATGCCAATGCAATTAAAAGCACTGGTGATTCTCTGTGGGTGGTTGTTCCTGATACTTTGAATGTTTTCTCCAGTCAGGTTACAGTTGCTGTTTTTGGGCAGCCATCTGAAGGTTCTCTTTCTTTTACGCTGAAAGCCCCGGAGATACAATCCATTAGCAGAAAACAAGGAGCCTTTCCGGATACGATAACCGTAAAAGGGTCATATTTCTCCTTTTTGCATACGAGGATAAAATTGGCTGATAAAGATATTGATCCGATAGAGGTTACTTCTGATGAACTTAAATGGATTGTCCCGTTCAGCAGAGAGGAAAAAGCTGAAAAACTTTCAATCAATCAATTCGGAGAGGAGTTCCTGGTCGAAAAAGAGTTCAAATCGCCAGCTCAAAAGCTGGACAGCATTTCTACAGATGAAGTATGGCTGTACGATACTGTAACCGTTTATGCCTCAAATATTGATTTTTCGCGAATTGATAATTTTAAAGTGCTGGTGGAAGGTATTGATGTGCCTGTTGTAAACTTAGAAAATGGGCAATTTAGTTTTTATATTTTTGGGTATGATAATTACGGTAAAGAGACTTTCGATGTCGAGATTGTTTATTATGATGGCCCAACCCGATACAGCCGGGGAGAACCCCATTCTATGCTCTCCTTTCAATTGCGACATAAGCCTTTTAAATTTGAGGTAGTATCAGAAGGACCTTATGGTTACAGAGGTCGCTTTGAAGGTAAAGTAACCGGTTTTTCAGGATACCAATATTATTATCGGGATATATCTGACGGGAAACAGGGCGAGCCTGACAGTGGCAATTTGAACTGGACTGCATCAAGAATTCCTCGGAAATCAACCATTGAGAGAGGTTTTTATATTGTTTTTCCAGAGGATATGACTCCTGGAACGTATGAGATTTGGCTGTATTCTTATGGCAGAGTTTCTAAAAGAGAAGAGATTACTATTGTTCCCCCCGAAATAACGTATGTCGAATCTCCTACTCATGCACGAGCAGATGCAAGTTTTGAGGTTAAAGGAAACTATCTCCCTCCGGGCAGAAGTAATCTTTCATTTCCCAATAGTTCCTATTATCTTAAACATATTGAGAGCGGAAGGACTTTTGATGCAACCAATTACGAAAGAGATTCTTACAATGTAAGTGAGGTGATTGGCAGTGGCACCTATAAATTTGGAGTTTATATCGATGATTTACCGTATGAATATGACAAATCTTTGGAGATAAATGACGTGTTTACTTTTGAAATTAACTTTGATAAAAGTAAAAAGAGTTATTATGCCTGGTCGGGTGAATGTTTTGGATTTACACTAAATGACCAAATATATTCAGGTTTTGGATCTGGAGAACCATTAGCCATTGATTTGAATACCGGGGTTACCACAAATGTTTCACCCATGGGGGCAGAAGAAGAACTTAAATTATTTAGTGATTATCCCTATCAATCTTTTAATGGGAAAATCTATTCTATACTCGCCGATAAGGTTTACAGTTTTAATTCAGCGAACGAAACCTGGGAAAAGGAACCATTTGAATTTGGGACGGATACTATTTATACGTTGTGTCGTGTTGATAATCAATTGTTTGCTTTTGCCGCCAGTGGAAATGTTTACGCCAAAGGCGATTCTTGGAGTGTTTTAGGGAATTATAACGTAATTAGAGATAGAAATTTCAGATATGGCTTACACAATGATGGGAAGATTTATTTTGTAAATAGGGCTGGCATTCATATTCTTTCATTAGATACCTGGACTATTATTGAGGAGTATTCTGTTCAGTGGCAACGGGATCTTAGTTATTATTGGACAGGATTTCATTGTTTTTTTGTCGATAATGAAATCTATTTATATTATAAAAATACTGGCAGTACAGGTGCAAATACTTTAATCCGGAAATTCTCAATTGTTACAAATCAATGGGTTGACATTGACCCTGGTTATCTTCCCGGAGACAGCTGGAGATACTTGTTTGTGAATGATGAATATGATAATATTTTTATGTTGAATGATGGTTTTGTTTATTCCCTGAATCCGTAATTGTCAACCTATGAAGTTTTTATTCTTAAAAAGAAATGTATTTCTGAGGCTATTGCTTATATTTTCTTTTTTAGGCTCTTTTTTATTTTCCAGCGCTCAGATGCTGGAAACTAAATACAAATTATCGCTTTCCGCCGGCACGGGAACACTCCATGGAAATGAGTCAAATATTTTTTTTCCTGATTTTGTAACTCAGAAAATTGAAAACTACAATCTGGTATGTACAAGAAAAGTTTTGACCTGGATGGATGCAGGCCTTTCAATTGGTTATTTAAAGTTGAATTCAATTGATTTGAGTGAAGGTCCTATTAAAAATATGACCTCTTATCAGGGCAATATCAAAGGAGGAGGTCCTGTGTTTTCATTTCATCTGCCTTATGTGAGGTCAGGAATTTGGAACCGTCTTATTCCCCTAATCCGGGTTTCTTCAAGTATGCAGTTTCTGGAGAGTGAAAGGGTAATTGAGTTTGATAATGTCATTTTTTATGAGGGAGCTGAAGAAATTTCCCCAACTGTAAGGATGCCTGAAGCGGATATGGGAGTCGGGTTTTCAATTAATCCGGGTATAAAATATCGTGCTTCCCAGTTTTTTGGCCTTTATCTTGGGTTAGCGTATTCCTATTTCTCTTTCAATACAAAATATGGGAGTGAACAGTTAAAACCCTTATTTTTTGAAGTGGGACTTTCGCTGAATTTTGGAAATTACAAAACTTTATATTTATAGTCCTTTGGGGGATTTTCTGGATTTTGTCCAAAATATTTTATAAAACCTAAAATTATGAGACTTAAACTGTCAGTCTTTTTGTTTTTTGCAGCTGTTTCATTGAGCATTGCTCAATCAGATTTCCGCCCCGGCTATGTTATTTCCAATTCACAGGATACTGTTTTTGGACAGGTTGACTATCGGGGAGATATCCGGAACATGAAAGTTTGTACTTTTATTCCAACGGGGCAAGCAACTGAAAAAGAATATTATCCAGGTGATGTTTATGGCTACCGCTATTCGGACAATGGTAAGTTTTATGTTTCAAAGTTCATTGATACTGACGAGGTGACGGATACTGTATTTGTTGAATTTTTGTTAGAAGGAATATCAAATCTTTATTACTACGAACAACCACAATATGCTACTTATCTTGTTGAGCAAGAGAATGGTGAAATTTATGAACTGACTAATGAAGATGTTATTTCAGAACATGAAGGCAAAGTTTATTCAACCAAGAGTCAGCGCTACAAAGGAGTGTTGAAATATGCCTTTGCTGATGCTCCTGATATCAGTTCCAGGATTTCTTCCACCAATTATACGCACGAGTCATTAATAAAGGTGACAAAGCAGTATCATGATTATGTGTGCGATGGGGAACAGTGTGTTATTTATGAAAAGAATGTTCGCAAAGGCAAACTAAATGTGGTGCCATTGCTCGGCTATTCTATCTCCAGTTTTAATCCTAAATCAAGTTTTATCAAGGATGACGTTAGTTATGATAACAGCTCTTCTTTCGCTTTTGGTGTTGGAATTGACTGGCAGGCAGCCTGGTTGAACGAGAAGCTCTCCATTTTTAGTTCCCTTATCTTTTGTGATGACCAATATATTGGGAAACAAGACAATCCAAGATGGAATCGAACCTATAATGCCAAGTCCTCAACAATGACTTTAAATGCGGCGCTGAAATATACTTATCCGAAAGGTAAGATTCAACCCACATTTTATGGAGGGGCACTTTCTGTATTTGAACTGGATAATGAGTTGAGTTATGTTGATTATTATCCAACAGAAACTAAAGAATTTGATTTAACCGAACCATATCCTTTTGGGATACAGGCAGGAATTGTTTTAGGAACGGGACTTGATATCTCAGTTGGAGAAAAAAATAAGATTGTGACGCAGATTTTGATATCCCGCACCTGGCCTATTACTGAATTTGAATTTTTACGACTTGAGCGGACAAGAGCTGTTTTTACTGTTGGTTATGCTTTATAAATTCAATTACAACTGAATGATAAAGCAGTCGGGAAATACTTTTTGCAATCGCTTAAGGTGTTTCCCGGCTTTTTCTTTTGTTGCTTCCACTCCTACAATCAATCGGTTTACGGTTTTTCCCTTTACGTTGGCAACCAGAACATAAATATTTCCTGGAATCTCTTTTTTTACTTTGTCAGAAAGGCGAATCAGATTGTCTATTTGACTGAAGCTACCAATCTGAACTCCATAACCACTAAGAGTCTTTGAATGGACATCTATTTGAAAATACTCTTTGACGGGTAAATGAGGTAATTCTTTAGGTTGCTTTTCGGAGGTTTGTTCAATTTTCACTTTAATTAAACCATCTTTCACCGCATCAAGTTGAATGGCAGCACTTTTGGAGAGGTCAACAATACGGCCTTTTACAAAGGGGCCACGGTCGTTGACACGCACGAATACTGTTTTGCTGTTTCTAAGGTTTGTCACTTTGAGCATTGTGCCAAAGGGGAGCGACGGATGGGCGGCAGTAAGCTTTGAATGGCTGTATATTTCTCCACTGGCGGTTTGGCGTCCTTCGAACTTATCAGCGTAATAAGAAGCCAGCCCTGTTGTTGTATTGTTTTGTGCACAGAGGCCGGAAATAAGACTAAACACCAGCATTAAAGTCAGAATGTGTTTTTTCATCAAAAGAATGCTTATCCGGTCTGGTGTTTTACTGTTATTCATATTATAAATCTCAGCCTCAGTCTCAGCCTTAAATCACCTCCACTTCCGATTCATGAATCCATCCTTCACTTCCATCCTGAAGTTTGATGTTCCACCATTCCCCAAGTTTGGAAAGCAACTGTACCTTGGTCCCCTGATGTAATACAAAAAGGTCCGTACCACTTTGATCGGGCGAACTTTTTATGTTGACCGTGGGAGTGAAGATAATGGCATGGTTTCGTTCAACAAGTTTTGTTTTCTGATAGGATGAGAAGCTATAGAATACCCCGGATGCCAGAAGAAAAAGGATGGCAGCGGAGAATCCCGTTTTTTTTAGAAAAACCTGGCTGCCAAAAAAATAAAAACCCAATCCTGTGAGGAATAGAATAAAAGCAATAATGGAGTAGAGGGCCCACCCGTTGGAATCGTTAAGGTTCCTGATATTTTGAAACCATTTGGTGAGAAAGAAAGTGCCTACCTGTTCTATCTCATCAGCGGTCTGACTGTAGGCCAGTTCCAGGTTGTAACGGATATCCGGGTCCTGAGGTGCCAGCAACAATGCCCGTTCGAAATTGAGAATCGCTTCCGGCAGTTGCCCGTTCTTGTAATATGCATTGCCCAGATTGTAATAGAGCGCAGCACTTTCCAGCCCCGATTGCTGAATCCCTTCATATAGTTCAATCGCTTCTTCGTATTGTCCGTCAGTATATAACTGGTTTCCTTGTTCCAGCCGATCATCCTGAGCCAGGAGACTGAAACTTATAAAAAGTACCGTTGTAAGTGCTATTATCTTTGTTTTCATTCGTCTAAAATTTTGTAATTGTCTGATAAAAAACTAATTAAAAATTTGAGAATTCACACTCCTCGGAAGAACCGCTTCGCTCTCGTATTATTAATTTTATTCAAACACATTTTCTGGATCAAGGAGACAAGTTGTTAAATCCTTGTCATGTTGGTTTCATTTCTCTTTGTTTCTGTTTTTTCTTGTAATACCATTGAAGAGACCCCCTTGAGGGGTAATAAGGGGCCCATGGCTCTAAGCCTTTTTCCCCTTTAAATTATTTTCCAGTTTACTGATGACATCAATGGATTCCTGATAAAGTCCTTCTTTTTTGGCTGGTTCACCTGCCGGTGCATAACGGGCATATTCGCAGGTATCCAGAATTTCCAGAAGCTTTTCTGTGTTGTCTGTTTGGGCCCCATTGCTTTCCAGTTCCTGGCGGATATTGTCCGTGCTCAAATCCGACAGAGGAATTACCAGCTTATCACTGATATATCCCCAAAGTCCTTTGGAGAGTTCTTCATAAAAGGCCTCGTTATTTCCTGATTTCAGATGATGAGCGGCTTTTTTCAGTCGCTTCCGTGCAACTTTATTGGCCTGCCTGGTCTTTTTTAATGATATATTGGCATTCTCTTTAATTTTTTGGCGATAGACCAACCAAATGATGATGAAGAGAACCAGCGGAATCAGATATCCCAACACAAATTTCCATGAACCAAAGAAAAAAGTATTTATTGGTTGCAGATTATTTTTGTCTGTTTTGATATAACGGATATCTTTCCCAACAAACTTAATGCCCTCCCTGTTGGCAGCTGCAGGGCCGGAGGGTTGCTGACTTCCTGTTGCGGCCATTTCTCCGTTGGATTCCACCTGGATGGCGATTTTCTGACTTCTAAGCGTACGATATTGCTCAATTGAAGGGTCAAAATAGACATATTCAACCGGGGGAATTTCGTAAGTACCCGGATGACGAGGGATTATTAATTGTTCGTAAGTTTTTGAACCTTTATTCCCGTTTGAGGTAATGCTTAAATTACTTGACGTATTGGGGTCAAAGACATCAAAATCAGGTGGAAAATTGAGACTTGGACTGTCAGCAATTTTAAGATTCCCGGTTCCGGAAATGACTGTTTTCAGGGTTATTCCATCATTTACTTTTACCTGGTTACTTGAAACGGAAACGTCCATGTCGAGTTTACCCACCACACCACTGAAATTATTTGGCTTTGGGGTGGGAAGTGGTTTTACATTTATGGTAACACCATCCGAAATAACAGTACGCCTTACGGTTCGGTGTGTGTCAAAGAAATTATCAAATATATTGTTGGATTGTCGGGTTTGTCTTATCCTCACGAGAAACTCAATGGAGATGGGATCAATCTTCATTTGACCGGAGGTTTGAGGATAGACAATCTTTTGATTGTAAGTGCCCACGCGGTAGGTTTTGCCGTTTATATTTTCCAGAGACCACTCAATATTTTCACTTCCTGTAAGGTCTTCAGCAATAAAGTTTCGAAAAGTGGGGTGTTGAATGTCCGAAATGCCTTCTAAATTGACACGAGTGAATATTTTTGTGGTCAATAAAACCGGCTGGTCCTGATAGACACTGGTTTTATTGGCCCTCATGGTAATAAATAGGTCATCATCGCCAATGGCACCCGATTGATTTTCGGTAACACCAGGAGTTTGGCCCGGTTCCTTCCCGGCTTCAACAACTGTTATTTTCAGACTATTGGACTCATATTTCTTTCCATCCACTTCAATGGTGGCAGGAGGAATGGTAAAAGTGCCCTGGGCATTGGCTTTAAGAATGTAAGTGTAAGTGTATTCCTCTTCTCTGCTTACCTTTCCATTAATTATTTGAACCTGCGAACGTTGCGATGTGGTTGGCCCCATCAGGATTTGAAAATTCTCCAATTCAGGGGCTCTGAGATTATTTCCCGGTTTGTTAACCTTGTAAACCAACTGAAATCGTCGGCCTTCCTCCACAGAACCAGGTGCTGAAGCATTAAATTCCACGTTCTGGGCCGTCAGAGTTAATGGAAACAGTAATAATATGAATAATAAATATGATTTCATTTTGACTTTTTCTCTCAGTTATGAATCTGTTACCAATTCTTTTCTATCTGTCTTTGCTGAGATTGCTTGGCTTTTCTCAACTTTTCCTGTAATTCTTTTTCGTCTTCTTCAAGTGATTGCAAAATACGTTCAGCATTTTCTTTTGAAATTCCTTGTCCTTGCTGTTCTTGTTGTTCCTGCTGCTGTTCTTGCTGTTCTTGCTGTTCTTGTTCTTCCTGCTGCTGTTCTTGTTCCTGCTCTTGTTGTTGTTCCTGCTCCTGCTCTTGTTCTTGCTCCTGTTCTTGTTGTTGAAGCATTTTCTGTGCAACAATTAAATTGTATCTGGTATCATTGTCCAGGGGGTCATTTCTCAACGCCTCTTTGTAAGCTTCAATACTTTTCTCCAGTTCCTGTTTGGCAAAAAAACCGTTTCCAATATTGTGGTAAATATCCGACAACCGTACTTTGTCGTTAGTGCTGCCAGTCAATGCCTGAAACTGCTCAATGGCCTGGTCAGTTTTTTCTTGTTTAAAGAGAGCATCACCCAGATTGAAACGGCCCTCAAAACTTTCCGGTTTCTTTTCGAGTGCTTTGCGGTATTCCACTTCTGACTCCACATATTTTTCATCCTCAAAATAATCGTTACCTCCACGAATAAAACGCCTTTCATTTTGCGCAGAAAGGGAAGAACCCATTGCGGCTAAAACAATCAAAAGCATAAGGAAATATCTCATTTGCATAGCAAAACTCTTTTTTTTCAAAAAACTACTAACTAAAAATTTACCACTAATTTGCCTCTTCTTCTGTAAAAAGGTCAATCTTGTTAAGTAATTTATTTTTTCTTTCGAGAATAATAAATTCAATTACAAGAATCAGCAAAGCAAGTGCTGCCAGGTATTGAAACTGGTCATTGTACTCGGAATAAACTTTAGCTTCTATTTCACTTTTTTCCAGTTCGCCCAGTTCATTAATCAGGTTATTCATACCTCGTCTGATGTTGTTGGCTGCAATATACTCTCCGTTTCCGGCTTCAGCAATTTGTCTCATCAGGTCGGGGTTCATTTTTGTGATGACTACATTGCCTGCGCGGTCTTTCAGGAAATTTGATTTATTTCCAGAATTCACAGGGATAGGTGCCCCGTCCGGACTTCCCATACCAACAGTGTAAACTTTAATGCCGTTTTCCTGAGCTGTTTTTGCTGCTTTGAGGGCATCATCTTCATGGTTTTCTCCATCTGTAATGACAACAATTGCACGATTGATGTCTTCCTGTTGGCTGAATGAATTGGTAGCCAGACGGATGGCCGACCCGATGGCTGTGCCCTGTGTGGGGACTATATCTGTATTGATGCTCGACAAGAATAGACGAGCAGAAGCATAATCTGTAGTGATGGGTAACTGAACGTAGGCTTCTCCGGCAAATACAATTAATCCGATACGGTCGTTTTGCAGGCGTCCTGTCAATCGTTCAATGGCCAACTTAGCACGTGCAAGCCTGCTGGGCTCCACATCTGTAGCATTCATGCTGTTGGAGACATCTAAAGCGATGACGAGCTCAATTCCTTTCCGTTTCACTGTCTCCAGCTTAGTGCCAAACTGTGGTGATGCAAGTGTTACAATGATAGCAGCCAGGGCCATCAGCAATAAATAGAACTTTACCGCTGGGCGAATGAATGATACATCCGGCATAAGATGACTCAGTAAATCCGGATTTCCGAATTTCTTCAGTTTCTTTTTTCTCTGGAACTGAAAATACAACTGCATGAATGCAAGTACCGGAATCAGAACCAGCAGATATAAAAATTCAGGATGTGCGAATCGAAACATATATCGTTGTTTTATTTATCTAATTCATTAATCCAAGGTTGAGGCTAAAGCTCAAATTATGTGAGTTATGCTTATCTTCCATTTAAAACCTAAAACTCAGAACTCCCTGCGCCTACCCCCTAACCCCCTGAAGGGGGAACTGGCCAACCACAACTTTCAACCCAAAACTCAGAACTCAAAACCCAAAACTCCTGTTACGGAAGATTCCTTAACACCGTATTCCTAAGCAGGATCTCCATGATTAACAAAGCCAGGGCCAGAAGGGCGAAGGGAATAAATTCCTCGGAGCGTTTACTGTATTCCTTAACTTCTATTTTGGTTTTCTCCATTTTGTCTATTTCCTGATAGATACCTCTCAGTTTTTCTTTATCCGTTGCCCGGAAATATTGACCTCCCGTAGTGTTGGCAATTTCCTGAAGCATCCCTTCATCAATTTTCACTTCCATGTTCTGCACTTGCTGACCAAATACAGTGGTGACAGGGAAGGGCGCTGTTCCGTGACTTCCTACTCCTATGGTATAGACCCTGATGCCAAAACTTTTGGCTATTTCAGCAGCTGTGAGTGGGTGTATTTCCCCCCTGTTGTTGACTCCGTCGGTAAGCAGTATAATCACTTTGCTTTTGGCGTCACTATCTTTTATTCGGCTCACTGCTGTTGAAAGCCCTAGTCCGATGGCAGTTCCATCCTGAAGCATGCCTGTCTGGACGTCTCTTATCAGGTTGGTCAGTACTGTGTGGTCGACAGTCAGTGGGCATTGAGTGAAACTTTCGGCTGCAAACACCACCAGTCCCATTTTATCATTTGGGCGGCCTGATATAAATTCAGTGGCCACATCTTTTGCTGCCTCCAGACGGTTTGGTTTGAAATCCATTGCCAGCATACTACCTGAAATATCTAATGAAACCATAATATCGATCCCTTCTGTCGTTACGTTTCTCAGACTGTCGGTCGACTGCGGACGGGCCAGTGCGATGGTCAACAAAATCACTGTCAGGCATCGTAAACCAAAAGGGACATGACGTAAGTAGGTCTTTCGGCTTTTACGAATGCGACTGAATCCCCTCAAGGAAGAGATTTGAAGAGAGGCATTTAAGTCCTTTTGCTTCCAGATATACCACCCAATCATGGGGATTAGTACCAGAAGCAAATAGAAAAAATGTGGATGCAAAAATGTATAGTTCATACCGAATAGGCCGGTTTATTGTTCAACTTCTTGTTGTTGCTTTTTATATTGTTTTGCTTGTTCCTCTGTTGGCTTGGGAGGTTCGTATTTTGTTTGATTCACAAAGAAATAAGCGTTAATTAGTGCCAAATCGTTTTCGTCGGGCAGAGGTTCCATCTTGGCAAACTTCACCAGGTCAGCTTGTTCGAGTACCTGTCTGATTTTTGTCAGAACTTTATCATCAGGCAAATCCACTGATTTTAGTGATTCCAGTATTTCAGATGTGATTTGTTCCGGAGCCGGAATGCCATATCTGTCTTCAATGTAATCACGCAACACATCCGTGAGATTGGAATGGAATGTTTTAACCTCGCCTTTTTGCCAGAGTTTTTCATGTTTGATGTGCTCCAATTCCCTAAGGGCTATTACGTGAGCCGGTTCTTTAGGCTTCTCCCGGATAAATGCTTTCAGCGGGTTGCGTCGTTTAACGTAAAACCAAATCCCGGCTGCAATGAGTAAAGAAATTAGTAGACCCCCAAGAA
>NZ_JADQBH010000015.1 GCF_016278715.1 Marinilabilia sp.
GGGTGGCACAACCGGTAGATGTTGTGGAGGAAAGACCTATCCACGTCAAAACAGCAAATGCTGAGAAGATTCCGGTAAGGGTAATGTGTTTCTTTTCGAGCATGACGATTAGGTTTTTGAGAGTGGTAAGTAATTATCGGATTTTTGTCAGATGGCTACTTTCTAAACACTTATCAACTCGTTTTGTTTATCTGAAATTAAATGCGGAGGGTAATATTTAATCAGGTTAATAAAAATTTTTAGTAGGGACACCGCCTTTTTATGTACGATCACCTTTGGAGCCGGAATTCCTTTTGTGTGATGATTGCTAAAGACCTGCAATGCCCATAAGGAACGGGATTCCTTTTTCCGAACAACTTTTTTCAATATTTTTGAATGTGTTTGAGAATGAAGTATTTTTCTTTAACGAAAGCATTCTCCGGGGACTGAAGGGTTTCTGTATATAGAAAGTTTACAAATAGGTTACATCTACGCTGAAGGTTTCGTATATTTCATGTGCTCAGGTCCAGATTCGGGTGTTTAACACGAACAAAACAGGATTCAAAAAATGCATGAACAAATGGAGATATTTCAATGTTTTGATTGTAATACATTTCATATTTAAATTGGATTGCCGGGCTGATTATGAGTTCCACCGGTTGAAGAGTATTAACCTTTAAAATCTTTAGTTATGAGTAAATCAGAAAAGTTGGCCGTAATTTGGTCAAGCAGAGATAAAGACGTTGCAGAAAAAGTCGTTCTTATGTACACGCAGGGAGCGAAAATGAAAGGTTGGTTCGAAGATGTTGTGCTTATTGTTTGGGGGCCTTCAACAAAGCTGTTGGCAGAAGATTCTGAACTTCAGGAAAAAGTAAGTGGTTTGATGAAAGCCGGTGTGAAGGTAAAGGCTTGCAGCGTTTGTGCCGGAGAATACGGTGTTGCTGCAGATCTTGAGAATATCGGACTTGAAGTCATTCCAATGGGAGAACCTTTGACTTCTTATTTGAAGGATGATTGGAAAGTGTTGAGTTTCTGATATTGGAAAGGAAATTGAATGAAGTTTGTTGATCATCACAAAAAATATGTATATTACCAATGGCAATGCTCTTCTATTTTGACCAGTTTCCGGAAGTTCAGGGCCTTGGTTTTTTCAGACAACTTCTTTTTCAGTGATGATGACAAAGCAACTTTCCAATCGGGAACTTGAGCTACGTGTTAAATATCTTGAGAAAAAACTTGGATATTTGGTAGCTGGTTCCGAGCAATCCTCCTTTTGGTCTATGGACCATCGTTTCAGAATTTTGGCCGAAGCTGCACACGAAGGAATTTTTATTCTGGAAGACGGATATTGTGTGGAAGCCAACCTTAGTGGTTGTGATATGTTTGGTTACACCTACGAGGAAATTATAGGAAGAAGTGCCGCTTCGGTTTTTATTTCTGAACATCGTGACCTGGTTAGAGAAAAAATTGTTAGTGGGGATTCAGGAGTTTATGAGGCTATAGGTTTACGCAAAGACGGGTCGGTTTTCCATGCTGAAGTCAGAGGACGTAATTTTGATTATGAGGGTCGGGATTATAGAGTTTCAACGGTTACTGATATCACTTTCCGCCGAAATGCAGAGCAAAAATTAATCGAGAGTGAAAACAAATATCGTTCGGTTGTGGAAAATGCTGCCGACGGTTTATTAATTGGTGATGGGGAGGGTAAAATAATCGATGTGAACGGAAGTTTCCTGAAAATGACCGGATACAAAGCTGACGACCTTCTTTTCAGTCACATTAGTAAGCTCTTTGATCCTGAAGAGTTGAAAGAGAGACCATTGCGTTTTGACCTGTTGGACCTTGGAGAGTCGGTGATTATTCAGAGGGAGATTATTGACAAGTCTGGTGTTCCCATTCCCATTGAGATGAATTCTAAACGAACCAGCAAGGATAATTATCTTGCCGTAGTTCGTGACCTTAGAGAGCGCATTAAAGCAGAAGAGAATCTGAGGTCAGTTAACCGACAACTTAAGGAAGCGAAGAACAAAGCAGAGGAGAGTGACCGTTTGAAATCTGCTTTTCTGGCCAACATGAGTCATGAAATCCGAACTCCCATGAATGGTGTTTTGGGGTTTGCCGAGCTTCTCAAATCCACTGAGTTGAACAGTGCGACCAGGGAAGCTTATCTTGACATAATCATTCAAAGTGGTCAACAATTACTCTGTATTATCAACGATGTTTTGGCTATTTCAAAGATTGAGACCGGACAAATGCCTGTTCAATTTTCCCGGGTTGACCTTCTCTCCATTTTTGAAGAAATTCGCCTATTTTTTGTTCCTGTGGCCAATGAAAGGAATAATAAATTATCTTTTTCTGTTTGTGATGAACAGATCTGTCATTCTTTTGAGTGTGATGAAACCAAGATACGGCAGGTGCTTATTAATCTCATTAATAATGGTTTAAAGTTTACACAGAATGGCCATGTAAAATTTGGAGTTTACAGAGAGAAAGAATGGATGCATTTCTACGTTGAAGATAATGGAATTGGGATTTCTGCAAATAATTTGGAAAGAATATTTTATAGGTTTGTGCAGGTTTCCCGGGGATATAACAATAATCCTAAAGGAACCGGTTTAGGATTGCCCATATCACAAAAGTTGGTAGAGATGATGGGGGGAATGATGCATGTGGATTCGGAACCTGCAAAAGGTTCTGTTTTTCATTTTTTACTGCCTTTACGTTAGCGGAAGGGAAGATTGCTCTCAATGTCATCCGTGGGGGGGTATCCATACGATTATCCATTCTTGCACCAGCATTTCGTTGGAATAAAGAAATAGGCTTTCCTGGTAGTAGATATCAATATGTTAAAACTGCCGGATTTTAAATCAGAATCTTCCGGCCAGGCAGATTGAAACCAGCCCGGACGGAAGTCAGATGTTGTTAATTAATTTTGTCCCACTTGTTGTGTCCGCATACAGGACAGCTGGGCAATTCCTGAGAATCGTTTTCAAGTGTAATTTCTTTACCGCACTTTTTGCATTTGTACGTTCCTTTTCCGGGTTTTTCTCCTGATGTAAACATAATTCGTTTTTTTAATTAGTGTATTGGTGTCTGGGTAAAAGATTGAGATTGCTTCACTATGTTCGCAATGAACAGATTTTTGCAATAGGCAAAAAAATCAAAACTTTAAAAGTTGGCTCTCATTCGCGAATCGATCCATTTGCCCGGGTTAAAATCCCGAAGTTATTCATGTTTGCCACCTGTGGGGACGGCCCTGGCTTGTTGTTAATGCATTGAATGCCAGTGAATTAATGGTGGCCAACCTCAGTGACGGGACATGACATAAAAACTGAAAAACAGCGTCATTGCCACCAAAGCGAAGCAAATTTTTTCAAGAAAAAGTTTCTCAGCACAATAATGAATTATTGTACTGATTGTTTTTTGAAACCTCAAGGTAGTAATTTTCAAAATGATTTTGTTAATTTTATAAGGATTTTTTGAGCATGGGATGTGTTGATATTTAAATAGTTTTTTAATACCTGATTTTTTTACCCATTTAACCTTTACTAGTATGAAGAATTTTAAATCTTTAATTTTTGTTGCTTTTATGGCAGGATTAACAATGACTGGTTGTGGTGGCTCCATCGAAAAAGCCCCGAAATTGCCAATGGAAGATTTTTTCAAAAATCCTGAAAAAACTGCCTATCAGATATCTCCTGACGGGACGTATCTTTCTTATATGGCTCCTTACAAGGATCGCATGAATGTTTTTGTTCAGGAACTGAATGGAGATTCTGCAGTACGTGTAACCTCCGAAACCGCCCGTGATGTTGCCGGTTATATGTGGGCCAACGATAATCGTATTCTTTTCCTGAAAGATACCGGAGGGGATGAGAATTATTCCCTGCACGCTGTGAACCGTGACGGTGCTGATATGAAAGCCCTGACAGAGTTTGAGGGAGTCAGAACTCAGTTAATTGATGAGCTGCGTGACATTGAAGATGAGGTGATTGTTGGTTTAAATCAGCGCGACGCCCGCGTTTTTGACCCTTATCGTCTGAATATTGTGACCGGAGAACTGACCATGCTGGCCGAGAACCCCGGCAATATTCAGGGATGGATGACCGACCACGAAGGCAAATTGAGAGTTGCTATTGGAATCGAAGATGGTGTAAACTCTACATTGCTGTTTCGCGATACCGAAGAGGATACTTTTGAAGTTGTTCTAAAAACCAACTTTAAAAATACGCTGAATCCTAATTTCTTTACTTTCGATAACGAGAAACTTTATGCTGTATCCAACCTGGAGCGGGATAAAGAAGTTCCGGTTATTTTTAATCCCAAAACCGGCGAAATAGAAGAGGTGCTTTATGAAAATGATGAGTACGATGTCTCGGGACTTAGCTATTCACGAAAGAGAAAAGTTCTTACTACTGCTTCCTATACTTCCTGGAAACGGGAACGTCATTTCTTTGATGATGAGACCAAAAAACTTTTTGATCGTCTGGAGCAGGAATTGGGTGATTATGAATTGGGAGTTGTTGATACCGACAGGGAAGAAAAAAAGGTCATAGTACGTACCTACAGCGATCGCTCAATGGGTGCTTATTATCTTTACGATGCGAATACCGATGAGTTAACGAAAATTGCTGATGTAAGTCCATGGCTGGATGAAGATATTATGGCCAAGACGTTGCCCATTAAATATCAGTCACGTGACAGCTTAACTATCCACGGTTACCTCACATTGCCCAAAGGTTATACCATGGAGAATGCCAAAAACCTGCCGGTGGTAGTGAATCCTCACGGAGGACCGTGGGCGCGCGACAATTGGGGATTTAACCCTGAAATTCAATTTTTGGCAAATCGCGGTTATGCTGTTTTGCAGATGAATTTCCGTGGCTCCGTGGGATACGGTAAAGAATTCTGGGAAGCATCTTTCAAGCAGTGGGGGTTGTCAATGCAGAATGATATTACAGATGGTGTAAATTGGTTAATTGAACAAGGAGTTGCCGATCCGGAACGTGTTGCCATTTATGGTGGTAGCTACGGTGGATATGCTACACTTGCCGGTATGACCTTTACTCCGGAACTGTATGCTGCGGGGGTCGATTATGTTGGGGTTTCGAACCTCTTTACATTCCTGAATACCATTCCTCCATACTGGGAACCGCTGTTGGATATGATGTATGAAATGGTAGGACATCCTGAGAAGGACAGCCTGCAGTTGCGACAAACTTCTCCTGTTTTTCATGCTGATAAAATTCAGGCCCCGCTCTTTATTGCTCAGGGAGCTAACGACCCACGGGTGAATAAAGATGAGTCGGACCAAATGGTAGAAGCTCTTAAAGAACGTGGCATAGAGGTGCAATATATGGTAAAAGATAATGAGGGACATGGTTTCCGGAACGAAGAGAATCGTTTTGATTTTTACGGTGCCATGGAGAAGTTCCTTGAAGAACATTTACTGACTGAAGAGGAGAAATAAAGAAACTCCCTTTTTGAAATATAGAAATAAAGGCTGTCTCGAAAGAAATTTTGAGACAGCCTTTTTTTGTTGTTCGTCAACTAAATCCCAGAAATGCGGCGAGGCAATCGCTTCTGAGCTTGAGATAGTGCTAAAACGGTTACTTTTAGTACCGAGGGTGAAATTATGGTGGATTAAGTTGAATTGTAAATGTCTTTTAATATTTTAAAACATTGGTGTCTGGTTAAAATATTGAGATTGCTTCACCCCCCTCAAACCTGTTTAAAACCAGTAGAACGTTGTCATTGCGATCGCGAGGCACGAAGCTGGAAGCAATCTTTTTTCAAAAAAAGTTTTCCGGACAATTGTGATTTTTAAAATAAATAAAATTAAATGATAACTTGACAAAGTTAAAGTATTGTTTTATTTTTGAAATAAAAATTTTAGCAATGGAAAAGAAATTACCAATAATGTGTCCGGGATGTGGTGGAAGTCTAATGGTTAAGAGTCTCTATTGTGAATCGTGTGAGACCACGATATCCGGTTCTTTTAGCCTACCGCTATTTCTAAAACTGGGACAAAAAGAACAGGATTTTATTATGGAGTTTGTTCAAAGTAGTGGAAGCCTTAAGCAGATGGCAAAATCGTTAAAACTGAGCTATCCTACGGTTCGGAATATGCTGGATGATTTAATTGAAAAAATAACCCAACTAAAAACAGAAGATTTATGAAACCAAGTAAATTATTTAACCCTTTTGAGGAAATTGCGGGAGCCAAAGCCTTATTTTTTGGTTTTGTAGTAATGCTTATAACCGGATTAACAGGCTATTTCAGCTTTACTCATTTCCCGGATATGATATCCATAAAATACATTCCGGAGTACCTGCCGCTTAGCTATTACTTTGTGCAGCAGGTTGTAATCTGGTTAATTCCATCTTTGATATTTTATGTTTTTGCCTTGATTGGTTCATCATCGTCAGTCAGGGTGGTGGATATTTTCGGCACCATGGCTCTGGCCCGTTTTCCTTACATCATTGCCGCTGTGTTGGGATTTTCAGGTTCCATGAAACGGTTTGGAGATTACCTTATGGCGCTGTTTATGGAACACGATACTACAGCAACCATATCAACTTTTGATATCGTGACAGCGATAGTGGTCATGTTTCTGATGCTACTTCTCACCGTTTGGCTGGTTGCGCTGATGTACAATGCATTTCGTATTTCTTCGAACCTCAAAGGAGGAAAAGCAGTTGGACTTTTTATTGCCGGTCTTTTTATATCCATTATCGCGACTATGTTGGTTAATATATGGTTGTATGGACTGTGGGCTTGAGCGGATTTAGTAGTAGGTTGGTCTTGTTGGTAGGGATACCGTTATGCCAATTTTAAAAAGATGAAAAGGGAAATTGATAAACATGAAATTTATAAGAAATGAGACGAGCATGATATTTTAAGCATAAATATCAAAAAATAATATGTTTAAATATATTATGCGAGAGTGAAGTGGTTCTTCCGATCAGTCGGAATTCTCAAAATTTTATTTCTTTAGGTAATTAAAAAATTTTAAACGGATGAAAACAAAACTTGATAAAGAGATTCTGGAGGCAATGAGAAGAAATCCTAATAATTGGAAAGGTATTTTTTATTTCAATCCTAAAGACCCGGGACTTATTGTTCCTAAGTTATACCATTCAATGGGTTGGACTTTAAATTTTGGAAGCCCATATAGTTATATATTTATAATTGTTGTCGTTTTAATTATTATTGCAACCCAATATTTTAACTAATGGAAAACTACATGAAAGCGTTAATCTGTACATTGCATTGAATGTCTTTGTATTTGGACTATTTTCACAAACCAGTATTGATTCTGTTTCTTCAGAATCAGAAATGCTATTGAAAACTTCAACAGGCGAGATTTCTGGAACATTAACAATTTCTAATAATGACAAACCCTCTCCAATAGTTCTTATTATTGGTGGTTCGGGCCCAACCGATAGAGATGGTAATTCTCCTTTGGGGCTTCAGACAAATGCTTATAAAGTGCTTTCAGAAAGTTTGGCTGAAAATGGGATTTCATCATTGAGATTTGATAAACATGGAATAGGCAAAAGCAAACCAGCAATGACGAGCGAAAGTGAGTTAAGGTTTGAAACATATTTCATAAGGACTATAAAATAAAGAAAACGTACAACATAGCTGTGATACGACCGACGCGGCATCCACAGCTTATTCAGCCTGGCTTTCATCTACAATTGTACCGAGACCTTTCGGATTTGCCGGGTGTCTTTCACTTCGGTTTTTTCCTGAGGGCCTGTATTTCTAAGTTTTACAAACCGATTGAGCAGATCGAACCAAAATGGTGCGCCCAGTGAGAGGGCTATGACTGTCAGCAGACAACCAAAAATATAGATAAACCAGTCGGATGGACTTTTTAGATTCAGTCCGATTTCCAGAATCGAACCTGTTTCTCCTGCTTCTGACAAAAGGATCTGCATTTGGGTGTTCAGGCTGTCAAGTTTAGCAAGATTGTTTTGGTTTGTGTGGTTTACCAAACTGTAGCTTTGGATATAATTTCCGGCAGCTTCCACCATTTCCACTCTGGCTTTTTTATCCGAACCCAGCTTCCTGCTAATTTCAATGGTGTTCAGGTTAAGTGGAAATACAATCAGAATTGCAGCAATTAGTGTAATTAGCTGAGTTTTTCGCTTGTACCATCCACTGGCCCGATCCATTGTGTCGTTGAACCACTGAGCAGACAATTCTTTAAATTTTTCTATGTCCTCATTGGCCTCATCAAGCATATTGATGATGAGTTTGTGGGTCGGGTTTTCTGGATTTAGTTTTTCTTTCAGAGAGGAGAGGTTGGTGTTTTCCGACCAGGTATAATCAAGTGTATTGAGCAAAGCCCGGGCAAAAGTTGTCGGCTTGATGTATGACGGGCAACGCTCCTTTCCGTTTCGGGTGATTCGGCCCAGAAAACGAATTTCCGGTTGATTGAGGAATTTTTCGCTCAGGTCGTTTTCCAGTTTGTTTTCAGGGGTTTTGAGCGGATTATCTTTCGGGTTTTCAGGAAAAGAGTTGTTGTCAAGCATCCGCAGAATAGCAATCTTGAGGTTTTTTCCCCGCAACTTTAAAAAAGTGGAAAAAATTTCTGTGGATACAGTGGCAATAAGACTGTAAATGGCATAAATAAAAGCCAGGCCAATGGCCACATCCAGGGCTGGATTGTTAATCATGTTTTTGTTTTTTATTTGAATTTTTCACTTATCGGATATTAATGTAATAACAATATTCGAAAAAATATTTAATCCTTTTTGAGATTGCTTCGCTTCACTCGCAATGAACTGTTTTTAATGAAATTGTAGTTGGCTGGGAGGCCTGTCATTGCAAACGTCGTGAAGCAATCTCCAGCTTCCAGCTACTTTTGCCTTTTTTCTTATAGATGGAGACTAAGCGCTAACGGCTAATAGCCAGGCGCTAACACTAACAACTATATACAGCTAACTTTTAAAAATCTATCCCCCTATCAAAAGAGCTTCCTTTTTGTTGTTATCATCCGGATAGATAATAGTCAACGTATTGACTACTGATCCTAACATTAAAGGGCTTTCCTTTGTTATGCTTTCCAGGATGAAATACCCCAACCATCGCTGGGCAAAGCCTGAAGAGTCTTTTACAACGGAATGAAACGCTTTAAAAAAGAATTTCAGGACAGATTCCTCCAAATCTGGTTCAAGAATCTTTTTGTTCCGAAGACGGTCGTTCAGTAGATTGATGGCTGAAATCAGTTCCTGAAAATGCTTGAAGGTTCTGTTGTTTGCGATGCTCATAAAGCTATCGGTTCCAGAGGTGTTTTGATTTTGTATTTGAGTAATCTCATAATGTCTCCATCTCTTATATTTATCAGTGTATAGTGGTTGATCAAGATGATTCATGATATCTTTTCCCTGAAATGCGCTCATAATTAAGGGTGTGTAAAATTCTCTCCGGGCTGACATGAGCAGACTTCTTTTATCGAAATTGTTGGGTAGAATCGAAGCTGCCATTACATTACTGATTGCTTCCACAGAGGCATTGTGTGAAAGGGCGTGGATGGTTTGTGGAAAAATACCGTGAGGAATATGGAGTTTGCATTCATATTCCACATCTCTGTTCTTTAAGAGGTTGTTCCATGTGGATGCGAAAAACTCACTAAGTTCTTCTTCTCCAAAGATATTCCAGACTAGGGCTGTTTGCAGAAACCGGTGCAGGTCTTTTTTGTCCCATGGACGTATTCGTCGGTCGCTCTTTTTGGATGTTAACGTAAAATTATATTCAAGCTCGTTGTAAGTCAGGGGGTTTTTGGGTGTGGGGGTTTCAGCATCCAGAGAAGCTTCAATGGTCACTTCCTCCCCAAAAACAGTAACCACTTTTTCATCCAGGAAGGACAGCTTGATCAGACGGTCGGCTTTTAGGCCAATGTTTTTTTCGTCGTATTGATAGATTTGCTTTGAAGCTGATTTCAGGGCCATATTGCCCAGTGATATACCAAAAGAGAATTGTTCTTCTATGGAGAGGTTTTTCTCCAAAAGATAATTTTTAACCTCGATACCCGGAAGGTGGTTGCGGGCTGCCGAAATGAGGTTGCTGATACTTAAGGTGAGAACGTTTTTCAATTCACTGGTCAATACTTCTTTGGAGAGACGTGCTTCGAACAGGGTACCAGTTGATTGAATCTTTCGATATTCGTATGCTATTCCGGCTGTGATACTTTTGGATATGATGTTGAAAACTTTTTCCCTTGCTGCAGCAATTTCCAATTTCCAGGCTTCAAATCGTTCTTTGAGTTGAGCCAGGTCAGTCCCGTTAAACGCGATGTTTTCTGCCAGGCGGATCAGGTAATGGTCTTGTTCTATTTCTTCTGCTTTTTGGAGTATGGTTTCTATTTCAGTCAGTGGTTTCCCGAGATATTTTTCAAAATAGTCGTCAATAAGTTCATTCACTTTTATAACATCCGCATCAATCAGCATAACGGATAATGTACCGGAAACTTCAAAGTTTTTCTCTCTTTGTTGGTTCTTTTGGAGTAAAAGTGTAAAACTGGTATCGTTCTTTTTGGCAATAAGAATTTTAAACGAGTCATTTTTGACCGCTTTAAACCTTATGCCGGCCGAAGGATTAATTTTAAGTGGTACTTTTGAACCTGAGCTTGTAAGTGCAAACACCGGGGAGAAGGCCATCGAAATCAGTTTTAGAATGTTTATAGAAACTTCAAAATCAAGGTTCCCGATGAGTGAATATATCAGGGCATCATTGGGTTTCAAAGTGTCCCAGAACGATGAATCTCCGGATTGGGTCAGCAGGTTTTTGTAATCTGTCAGGTCTGTTTTTAGGGCATTTCCGATTGTAGTTGAGTTGGCGTGTGTGGTAATTTGTGACAGTTCAACCGACCCGCTGGCACCAATTTCAAATCCCATGATGTCACTTAAAGTAAGTGTTCCGGAACTTTTCATCTGTCCGCGTAGAGAGTAATGAACCAGGGATTGATTTTTGAGAATTTCGAATAACTCCTCGCTGCTGAGATAGGAGGCTTCCCATTCATCTCTTAAATCCGCTTCTTTATTTATCACCCTGATGGTGAAGTCTGCTTCTGTGTCCACTTGAATTAACAGTTTCCGGTTGATGACCGGAACGGAAAATTCCTTTGCATTGGAAAATTTCAATTTATCATACACAATAAGAGGCGCCTTCAGGATCAAGTTCTTAAAGGGGCGATCTATAGGCAGTAATTCGATCAGGTTCATAAGTATAAGATTTTAAGCGAACTAAGTTAATTAAGATTTTTGGGTGAAGAAGGATTTTTCCTTTTCAGCCAGGCGTCAGATTATTCTTCGCGCCGCTACCTGCACCGGATCCCATACTTGAGAAAACGGAGGTGCATAAGAGAGATTCAGGTCAATTACCTGTTGTGCAGTCATTCCGGCAGTTATAGCTGTGGCGATGGTGTCAATGCGTTTGCCTGCCCCCCGAAAGCCAACAATCTGTCCGCCCAGCAGACGGCCACTTTGCTTTTCGGCCACTAATTTTACACTGACTTTTCCAGTCCCGGGATAGTAACCTGCAATGGTTGATGCTTCAATTGAGGCGGTTTTAATGTCAATGTTCAGGTCGCCGGCTTCTTTTTCAGATAGTCCCGTGCGTGAAATCTCCAGATCTTTAAATTTTGTGATGGCGGTACCTGCAACCCCCGGAAATTCCTGGTTACCTCCGCTAATATTGATTCCGGCCACCAATCCATGTTTGTTGGCAATGGTTCCAAGGGCAATGTGAACCTGCTTGTGGGTGATCAGATGGAAGGATTCGGCACAGTCGCCTGCTGCCCAGATATGGGTGATGGAAGTTTCGAGGTTCTTATTGACTTGAATGGCATTTCCGGCTCCTGTTTTAATGCCAGCATTAGCTGCCAGCTCAGAATTGGGTTTCACACCCATTCCAAGAATTACCAGATCGGCAGGAATGGTTTGTTTATCAGTGATTAATGATTTTATTTTACTTTCAGCATCCGTTTCAAAGGCCGAAAGCTTTTCTTGGGTAAAGACTTTTATTCCTTCCTCTTTCATCTTTTCCTCAATGAGGTCTGCCATCTCCTTGTCAAGGGTAGTCATTACCTGAGGTGCCATATCTATGAGGGTGACCATCATGGAACGCTCCTGCAGGACTTCTGCCATTTCGATGCCAATATAGCCACCGCCAATGATGACTGCATGGGTCGGCTTTTCTTTGTCAATGTAGTTGAAAACATCGATACCGCTTTGTAACGTCGATAGGGCAAAAATGCCGTGGGCGTCAAATCCTTTAATATCGGGAACCATTGGAGATGCGCCCGTTGCAATCAGCAAATCATCCCACGATTCCCAAAATTCCTTTGCCCCATCAAGGTCGGTTACCTTCACACGCTTATTGGTCGTATCAATCTTTGTTACTTCATGGTGGATACGAACGTCAATATTATATTTTCCTCTGAAAACTTCCGGACTGCGGGATATCAGGTGTTCAGATGACTTCACTTTTCCACCAATAAAATAGGGCATGCCACACGCAGAATAAGAAGTGTGATTTCCACGTTCAAATACAACAATATCACGGTCGGGCTGTTCTCGTCTCACTTTGGAGGCTGCACTCATGCCGGCAGCATCGCCCCCTATTACAACCAGTTTATTGTTTTTCATCCGTATAAAATTTGTTTAATTATAAATCTGATGACACATTAATGGTTGATTTTAAACATGTTTTTTTTTCGGATACACGCAACTATTTGTGAGAATCTTTGCCATGTCTGTATCACCTTGTCTGCTGATTTTGAATGAGTATTTTAAACCTTTCTTTCATATCTTCCAGGTCTCTGTTCTCCAGAAATGTTCTTTCCGCTGCTTTCATAACCATTTCCGCATGTTGAAAGATTTGTTGTTTTTGATTGTTGGTTCGGGCAAATGAGTTGATGGTAATCATTGCTTCCAGCAATCTTATCATCACAGAAGGACTTTTTTCCGCATATTGTCTTATTTGGCTAAAGGAAGCATTCAGCATGCCAGGGAATGTGTGGTTATCTGCGATTAGTCTCAGATTGTCTTCAGAGTCATATCGATAGGATGAAGGGAATTTTACCTGCGTAAGATAACACATTACCGATGTTAAATTATCGATACATGCGATAGCAGTGTAAGGATCGTTAATCCCCGGCGATAATGCTCTACATGCTACTTCGACCATTTGATGTATTGAAAATTCAGCATCCTGAAGAGGGGTTCGAACTTTTCCTATAATGAAATCATTGAATACCTCTTTTTTGTTTTCATCGCCGAATTCTTCGTTGCCCAGCACTTCGCAGATTATCATATCTTTAACCAAGAAATCGCCGGGTCGGTGATGCAGAATTAAGACACAATTATTTTCAGTTGCAATATTCATCAGCCCTTCGCCATCAACAGATTGTAGATAGCCACTTTTTAAAGATTGGATTTCCTGTTTGAAAGAAAATTTCTTTTTAAGCGTATCGATTTCAGGCGTTGGTTTTTCTTCATCTCCATGACCAATATTATCCGGGAAAAGCCTTCTTAAACTTTTCGACATAGCTTCTGAAATATCATAAATAACTTTGTCGGCTTGGATACTAAAGGAAACATGATGGATGAATATCACCAACAGAATTATTCCTGCAATGGCTGAACCCAGGGCTGCAATTACTGAGATAGCCGGAATAAATTGAAAACTTTCATTTTCTTTCAATGAGCTAAGAACAATAAGACAGTAAACAAATGATGAAACATAACTGCCCAATACAATCTGGTTGAGTTTATCGTACATGAAATTTCGGACAAGGCGGGAACCCAGTTGAGAGGAGGCCAGCGTCAGAACCACCAGCGTAATGGAAAAAACTGTTCCGGCTACACCTATCATGGCACCGGCTATTATGGTGAGGATACTGCGTGCGGAATCAATACTGGCAGGCAAAAGATATCGTAAGATACCCTCGGGATTGTAATGAGTCTGACTGTCAAAATAAATAAAACCAACAGCTGAGGCAATAGCAAATGAAAGCATTAGAATGGGGACAAACCAGAAACTTGAATTCAGTTTTTCCCAGAAATATTTAACTTTTTGCATATAATTTGGATTGTTTATTCCTGATTAATCAATAATCAATGGTGTCCGGCAAAAGAAAAGAGAGTGCTTCACTTCCTTCGCATGATGTTGCGAGTGAAATGAAGCAACCTAACCTCTAACTTCCAGCCTCTAATTTCCACTCTGCTTTCCGTTATTCTTCAATGCCTTCCAGTTTCAGCAGAAAGGCATAATCGAGGGCCGTTTCCCGATACCTGCGAAATCTTCCAGACGCGCCTGAATGGCCAGCTTCCATATTTGTTTCTAGTAGGATGAGGTTTTCACTGAGGTTAACATCCCGCAGTTTAGCTACCCATTTTGCCGGTTCCCAGTATTGTACCTGCGAATCGTGCAGTCCGGTAGTGACAAGCAGATTGGGATAATTCCGGGGTTCAATATTATCGTATGGAGAATAGGACAGTATGTAGTCGTAATGCTCCTTAATATTTGGATTTCCCCATTCGTCATATTCTCCTGTGGTCAGGGGAATTGTTTCGTCGAGCATGGTGGTCACTACATCTACAAAAGGAACGGCTGCCACTACGCCGTTAAACAATTCGGGTTCCATATTGATGATAGCTCCCATAAGCAGGCCACCCGCACTACCACCCATAGCGTATAACTTTTCGGAGGTGGTATATTTTTTATTGATAAGGAAATGTGCACAATCGATGAAATCGGTAAAAGTATTTTTCTTCTTCATCATTTTCCCTTCTTCGTACCATTCACGACCGTAAATTTGTCCACCACGGATATGAGCAATGGCATAAACAAATCCTCTGTCAAGCAGACTCAGGCGTGCCGAACTGAAATAGGGCTCAATGGTATTGCCATATGATCCATATCCATACAACAGCAATGGATTATTGCCTTCGGGGTCTATGCCTTTGCGGTAAACCAGGGTGACAGGAATACTGGTGCTGTCCCTGGCCGTTGCAAACACCCGTCTGGTTTCGTAATCTTCCTTATTGAATGGGCCGAGTACCTCCTGCTCTTTCTTCAGTTCTTGTTCATGGGTTTCCATATCATAATCGATAACGGAGTAGGGGGTGGTCATACTGCTGTATCCGTACCGGAGTTTTTTGCTGTCAAACTCCGGATTGGTGGATATGCCTGCAACATAGGCTTCTTCCCCAAAATCAATGTAGTGTTCATCACTGTCATCCCAGGGCATTACCCGTATCTGAGTGAGACCTTCCCGGCGCTCCTGTACCACAAGATAATCGTTGAAAATCTCGATGCTTTCCAGATAGACTTCCTTCCTATGCGGTATCACTTCTTTCCAGTTTTCCTTTCCCGGAGAGGAGACGGGAACTTCCATCAATCTGAAATTGGGCGCATCAAGATTGGTCAGAATGAAAAATTTGTCCCCGAAATGATATGGGTGATATTCAAGTTCCTTTTCCCGGGGATGGACCACCGCGAAAGTTCCTTCGGGAGTTGTGGCGTCAAGCAGACGGTATTCGGTTGATAGGGTGCTGTGTGAGCTAATAATGATGTACTCGTTGGATTTACTTTTGTGTACATAGCACGAGTAGGTTTCATCACCCTCATAAAACACCTCCTGGTCTTTACTTTGCAGTTGGTCTATGTTGTGTCTGAGTATCCTTTCTGAGCGTAGTGTTTCCGGATTTTTTACCGGATAGAAAACCGTTTTATTGTCTGCTGCCCAGCTACAACCGCCACTGGTGTTGCTGAGTGTGTGGGGCAGTATCTCTCCGGTTTTCAGATTTTTAAAATAGATGGTATAGTTCCTTCGGCTTACCGTGTCGATACTGTAGGCTATCAGCTTATTGTCAGGGCTGACACTGGTGCTTCCGATATCAAAATAGTCATATCCACGGGCCATTTCATTGCCATTGAGAAGAATCTCTTCTTTGGCATCCAATGATTCCTTCTTACGGCAATAGACCGGATATTCACCACCTGACTCATACCGTACGTAATAAAAGTATCCGTTTTCTTTGTATGGCACGGTGCTGTCGTCCTGCTTGATGCGTCCAACGATCTCTTCATACAGTTTGTCCTGCAGTTCTTCGGTATCTTCCATCACGGCCCGGGTGTACTCATTTTCGGCTTCCAGGTAATTTATCACGGCTGTATCATCCCGTTCCCTTAACCAATAGTAGGGATCGGTGCGGGTTTCCCCGTGAATGGTCAGTGTTTTGGGAATTTTTTTCGCATCCGGTGGTTCAGGGGTTTTGGTGGTTTGACAGGAATTCCATCCAAAAGTCAGGATGACGGAGGTTAAGGCAACTGTTAATGGCCTGTAAGAAAAAAAACGTTTCATAAAATTTTTAATTGAATTAACAGTAGTATTTATTGTTTGTCAGTGAATAAAGATAAAATTTATTTCTTTGGCTTTCAATAGAATTGGATATGCAAAGTTTTGCTATCTAACTCCTTTCATGTTTAAAAACGTGGGGTGCGGCCCAAACTATTCTTTCTGTCACCAATGAAGTGGTTTTTTCCTTTTTGTTCAGAGGATATTATTACCACATTTTCGTTGGTCCAGGGATCTGGGACATAAACATCGGGGAGACATTTTATCCTACTCTCCGGATGATAATAAAATCGTATCTTAGTAGAGAATTAACATGGGGTTTTATGAAAAAGCTGGTTTTACTTCTTATCCTGATTATGTCAGGACTGATAGCATCTGCACAAACATCAGAAGAACATTCTGTCCCTTTTTCAACAGACTCCGCACATCTTACCATCTGGAATGGCAGTGAATATATTCCGTTTTTTCTGAAAGGGATGAATCTCGGGGTTGCAGTTCCCGGAACCTTTCCCGGCCAGATAGCAGCTTCACGTGAGCAATACGCAAGTTGGTTCGAAGACATCAAAGAAGCAGGTTTCAACAACATCAGACTTTATACTTTGCATTATCCCCGGTTTTATGAGGTTCTGGATTCCTTCAACCTTGCCAATTCTGAAAATCCGTTGCTCTTTTTTCAGGGCGTCTGGCTAAATGAAGCTTTGCCCGGATATGAAGACGATTTGTATTTTATGACCGATACTTTCCGGGTTGAAATGGAGGAAAATATTGATTGTGTCCATGGGAACCGCGTTATTTCTGTCAGACAGGGGAAAGCTTTCGGAGATTATACGCACGATGTTTCACAATGGTGCCTGGGATATATTATCGGTCGGGAAATACATCCCGGAGAAGTACTTACTACCAATGAAAACCATTCGGCGGAGACCCGTTTTGAGGGAGAGCATTTTTCCATCACTGATGCCAGTCCTGCAGAGGTGTGGTTTACCGAAAAACTGGATCATTTGGTGGGTTATGAATTTCAGAACTACAACACACAACGACCTGTAAGTGTGTCGAGTTGGCCCACGCTGGATCCGCTGGCCCATCCGGAGGAGGGAAACGAATATGAAGATTCGGCTTCTTTGGATTTTTCAAAAATTGAGGTGAAATATGCACCCGCCGGAATGTTCATCAGTTATCATGCCTATCCTTATTATCCGGATTTTATCAGTATGCAATCCAACTATCTGGAATATTCTGACCAATATGGTCTCAATAGTTATCTGGGCTACCTGACCGAACTAAAATCGCACTACCACCGGTTCCCCGTCATTATCGCGGAGTATGGTGTGCCCTCAAGCTGGGGAATTGCACATTATGCGACTTCGGGGATGAATCAGGGAGGCTTTGATGAACAGAATCAGGGAGAAACCAACATCAGAATGCTGAGAACCATGGAACAAAGCGGGTGCGGCGGAGGGATACAGTTTGCCTGGATTGACGAATGGTTCAAGCCGACGTGGATTACCGACCCGGTGGATTATGATCCCCAAAGCAGGATTTTATGGCACAATGTTACTGCTGCCGAACAGAATTACGGATTGCTAAAGTTTGAGAAGACAAAGATGGTTACTTCTCTGAGTACCTTTGATGAAACCTCGGCTATTACAGAGCTGAAAGCTGAGATCAATTATGCATTTTTTGAGTTGGAAATAGGACTGAAAAACCCCCTGGATATTCCGGATGAGATGTGGGTTACTTTTGATACCTATGGTGAAAACCTGGGAGAGTCGCTTTTGCCAAACGGTGTGGAAATTCCCTCCCGGGCTGAATTTTATCTGCACATTACCAATCATTCTGCTAATCTGTATGTCACAGAAGCTTATGACATTTACGGGATCTGGCACGGGGTATCAGAGCCCGAACAGCAATTCCGGTCAGTTTCCACCGATGGGGCTCCCTGGTACATTGTTCGTTGGAAAAACAACTACAGTCATTCCGATGTCCAGTACATTGGCAGTTTGCAGTTTAATTATGGCTTCCAGAATGCTTCGTCCAAAGATGCCGTTACACTCTATGATGATAAAATTGCTGTTAGAATTCCCTGGTCGCTGCTGAATGTGGTTGCACCCGACAAACGTATCGTACTGCATGACGATAGAAGGACGCCTGAGACTGAAGATATGGTGTCTGACGGATTTCGTATTGCCGCCTACTATCATTCGCAGTGGTACGATACTGAACAACGGTTTGCCTGGGAGACCTGGAATTCTATTGACACAGAAACCATTTCAGAAACCAAAAAAGCCTCTTTTCAGGTAATGAAAGATCGGTTGCCGGATTTTAACTCTTCCGCCATTGCCGTACTTGACAGTTTCGATTTTACAAATGATATTTTCCCTGTTGTGGTCAATACCGGGGAGGGAGTGTTGAAAAACGATTTCGATATTGACGGAAATTTTCTGGTGTCTTTGATGAGCGAACCACCTGTTCACGGAACGGTGGAGTTGCACAGTGATGGCTCTTTTATTTATCAGGCCAAAAGAGGTTTTAGTGGTTTTGACACATTTAAATATTGTCTTTTTGATGGATATAGCCTGTCACAACCGAATTTTGTGGTTCTTAAGGTAGCAGGGAGTAAAACAGATTACGAGGATGGTGCTTCCGACGGTAAAGAACTCCTTGAAGTATATCCGAATCCCACATCAGGCAAAATTTACATTAAAACAGCCGTTGTTTTTGAAGAAATAATGGTGTTCGCGCCCTCCGGAGCGTTGCTCGAAACTCATACTCCTACGACAAAAAACTTTGATATTGACCTTTCTCGTTTCAAGCCGGGCATATTCCTTATTGTAGCCAAATGGGAGGATGAGTATATTTCGAAGAAAGTGATGAAGGATTGAGAAGCCCGGAAGTAAGAAGGTAAATTATGAGTGGGCATGGGGCATAGGGCATGGGGCTATTTAGGTGTTAATTATCCCATAAACAATGGTTTGGTGATGGTGATTTCTTGTTGGAGTTCGTTTGAAATGCCCCTGGCGCTTCCTATTAAAAGTCTTTCATATTTAAAAAAGATTATGAAGGTTTGTATTCAAACGAAGACACTTTGTAATGCCCCTAAAATTTTTTACATGTGCTCTGTTAACAGTTCCCTGGTTTTTTGTTTTAATTGACCTATATTTTATTACCAAAGCGCTCGTCTTCGCGGGCGAAAACCAAAACCTCTGGAATTCTGATTACAAGGAAAGAATGACCTACCCATTCTGGAAAAGCGAGAAAACAGAATCAGCTATTTGTCAATTTGAAATGGTTTAAATTTTTTTCTATTTATTTGCCTCAACTTCCGGGTTCATGGGACTTGACGGGTCATAATTTTTTAATTCAATAACAGATGCCGGCAGACTGAAACCGTGGGCAATTAATGCCGCTAAAACATTATTCATAACATGTGAGCGGATAATATGATGTGCCGTTCGCCGGGTGGTTCGAAATGTATCAACCCAGAACATCACCTTAATATTTATGGTGCTGGTAGCCAGTTCATCGATAAAAACTGTGGGTTTTCGTTCGCCTTTTAAAACCCCCTCAACATGGGTTGCAGTATCAAGTATTACCCTCATGGCCTCAGTTGGATTGTTTTCGTAGGCAATTCCAACAATAAATTCATATCTCAAAAAACCATCAATGGTATAATTGAACATTGGATTTTTAAGAATTATGGAGTTGGGCAAGAAAACATCCTTGCCATCGGTCGTTTTTATTTGTATTTCGCGGATGTTAATATCTTTTACGAAACCAATAATATTTTCCACTTCAATTAGATCATCCAGCTTGAATGGACTTTTAAAGGCAAGGATGATTCCTGCCAAAAAATTCTCGCCAATATCTTTTAATGCAAAACCAACAACAAATGCCAGCAGTCCTGCCCCGGCCAAAATTTTGTTGGTAAAAGAATTGAGCCCCAGAAAATAAAGGGTTATCAATACAACAATTGTTTTCAGGGCAAAGCTGATAATTTGAGATATGAATGTTGCCGTTATCGGATTGGTTGATTTTCTGTTAATTCGTCTTTTAATTCTGCTCTTAATAAAAGCGGTTATCAAAAAACCTGTAACGACGAATAAAATGACAAATCCAAGATTTATGTAATTCAGTTTAAAGTATTGAATCACATCGTAATAGAATTCAACGGTTTTTTCCATATTAAAAACTCCTTGTTTTAAAGCTATCCGCCACTGTTGGTTCCGGTTAAGACATCACTCCTTTGAAAGTATTTCTTTGTATTTATCTATGTTTTTCAGGAGGTTTTCATCTGCCTGAGGCTCGGTAATGTTTTTGTACTGTACCATTTTCTCATAAATGATTTTTGCAACCACGTATCTTGCTGTGGGTTTGTCGTCGGCTGGTATAATATACCACGGGGCAAAGGGCATGGATGTTTTGTTTATAGCCTCTTGATAGTAGCTCTGGTACTGCTTCCAAAGCTCTCGTTCACTTAAATCTTCGGGGGCGAATTTCCAGTGTTTATCTTTTTTTTCCAGCCTTCTCAATAATCGTAATCTTTGTTCCTCTTTGCTCATGTGTAGAAAAAACTTAAAAACAATAATACCGTTTTGGGTAATATGTTCCTCAAAATTTCTGATTTGGTTAAATCGCTTTTCCCAAAAATCATCAGGTATGTCTTCCTCCTTTTTAATTCCGGGGATATTTTCTAAAAGGACATATCGAGGATTTACCCGGGTTACCAGTAAATTCTCATAATGACTGCGATTAAAGATCGAGTACTTACCTTTTTCCGGCAAAGCGACATAATGTCGCCATAAATAGTCGTGTTGCAGTTCTTTCCTGCTTGGTGATTTAAAACTGTGAACCACCACGCCACGAGGATTAAATTTACTGAAAACTTCTCTTATCAGACTATCTTTACCTGATGTATCCATGCCCTGCAAGCACACAAGCACCCCGTAACGGTTATGGGCATACATGGTGTTTTGCAGTTTGCTAAGCTTCTTACCAACTTTTTTAAGTGCTTTTTTCTTTTCCTTTTTCGATTCATCGGTTTCCAACTTCGTTGGAATTTTATCCAGGTTAACCTGGTTTGTAACGATAAAATCCGAGGTGCTTAAATCTTTCACAAATTGACGAAATAAATTATTCAGATATGTAAAATTTCTCAATTTCTTTCTCAAGGAAATAGCTGATTACTGTTCTTATAACCACAATGCTTGCCAGGATGGCAATCTCCTCAAATTTTGGATGTATTACAGTGGCAACGATATCGGCAGCAATCAGAAACTCCAGCGCCAGCAACAGGTAGGTGGCAAACTGATGTCGGACAGATTCCCGCTCGCGGTATATTGACTTGTATTTCAGCCTGCTGATTTCCAGTTTTAGAAGCCTGAAAACGGTTAATGCCACACCCCATACAATTATTGCTACACCAATGCTGCCGATGATAATGTACAGATATTCAAAAATACTTTTCAGATAAACTTCCATATTGAGTTGTAATTTAGTGTCTTTTTTTAAAGTATACTACTTGCTTCGTTACGTTACAAGTCTTGTAACCGCTGATATATAATAAGACAAACCTATTATGAAACTTTTTACGGGTTTATAGACAAGCACTGCTTAACCTGCCTTTTCAATCCATACCAGTATTAGAATAATCAGCACAGAAACAGGCACAACTATCACCCAGTCGTTTACCTTAAATAGTCGTGGTAGGGTGATATCGCCGAAATCACCTTTTTTAAGGATTCCGTTTTTTAATTTGGGATACCAAATCGCAAAAATCCAGGTGCCCAGAACAATGCCTGCCAGTCCACCAACTGTTGCATCAAGATAGCCGTTGCCAATAGCCCCGGCTATGGTGCCAGGACAATAGCCCAACACGGCAAAACCAATACCAAAAATAATGGCGCCAAGAATATTTTTGCCCACCGAACCCTTCTTGAGCGAAAGCTGAATCCAACCCATCGACTTCATAAAGTAAACTCCAATCATACCGGTGACTACCGCCGAAAGAATAATTTTCAAAACTGTAAAGTCGGTGAGCAGCAACTGGCCTACAATCACATCGTATTTGGTGGCTCCTCCCTTATGCAGCAAAAAGCCGAACAGAATGCCAAAGCCCAGACCAAAAAACAGGGGCCTTTGATCCTGTACTTACTTTTCCTGAATTTCTTCCACGGAATTCTTCATTCTTGAAATTTGTTAAATGGTTATGATTAAGCCCAAAGATTTTTACGGACTATTTATTGATTTAGGCAATAATCCTAAAAATAATATGAGCCGTAATTATTCCACCCACAAAAAAGAAGATGGCCGACACCCAGCTTGAAACGGCAAGTTGAAGTGTGCCGCTGATGCCGTGCCCGCTGGTGCATCCGCCGGCAAAGCGCGCGCCGAATCCAAGAATGATGCCCCCTGCCAATGCAACAAGGACCCTAAGAACTGCGTTATTGCCAAAAGCTGAAGACCAGAGTGATGGCACCCACACTCCAACCTGGAAATCGCCGGAGATAATGGCCGACAGAAATGATCCTATCACAACACCTACAACCAGCATCCACTGCCAGTTTATCCGAAGCTTAATCTTCTTGTAATAGGGCCTTCGTTGGTTTTTGTCTCCTGTGATCATTTCTTTAATCATCCCGCCTGCCCTGGCAAAGGTTGTTGAGGTGGCAATGGGTTTGCCCGATATCAGAAAACTCAGCCAGCTCAAAAGCCCAATGCCTATGCCAACTGCATAGGGAGACCAGCTTGTATCTGTAAAGATTGAAGTAATTGGTTCCATAAAACTAGCGTTTAAAATGGATTTTTACTTCTTCAAGTTTTGAGTAAAATCTTGAGCCGTGTGGACTTACGCATACTGTACAACGTTTGGCATATCCTGCTGCGCTATATCCGGTCATGCCACCAGCAACGTTGTTTAGTTTATTAAAACCGTGCTGGCTTAGTATACTGACGCCCAAGCTGCTGCGATTTCCTGAACTGCAAAGCAGAACAATGGAATCCTCCTTTTTTAGTTCGGTGTGCCTTTCACGCAAATCGGCCACAGGAATATTGATGGCACCTTCGATATGCTCATCTTCAAACTCCTGTGGTGCTCTTACATCGAGCAAAACAAATTTATCGGAGCCTGAAACCATTTCATGTAAATCTTCGGCTGAGATTTGCTTAACTGAATTGGTTTTGTAACCATTTGTTATCCAGCCGGCCATGCCGCCATCCAGATAACCTACAACACGATCCTTGCCCACGCGCCTGAGCCAGACATTGGTTTCTTCTGCTTCGCTAAAACTGTCTGAAACCACCAGTAGGTCTTTGTCAGTCGGTAGTACCCAGCCGGCAAAGGTGGGAAGGTTACCGTTGAAGTCCAGGCTCCACGAACCCGGAATGTGCTGGCCTCCAAAAGCAAGATAGCTGCGGGTATCGACAATCGCAACGTTTTCTTTTTCAATCATTTCCTTGAAGGTTTCCGTGTTTAGCTCCTGCATTCGGGGAAGCTGAGAGACAAGGACAGGTCCGTTGCGGTTGATGTCGGTACTTCGGCTAAAATGGTCGGGAGCAGGGGGCATATCTTCTGTAAGCGATTTGATAAATTTATCCTTATCTTTGATTTGAAGTGCTGCGTTGTATTTCTTTTCGTAGCCAATGGTTGAACGCCACTTTGCACCCATGGCCCGACCGCAAAGAGAACCGGCACCGTGTGCAGGTAGGACTTCACAAAATTCGGGAAGCTTTAAAATTTTATCGTAGAGGCTGTGATATAATTTACCGGCAAGCTCTTCTGCCATTTCCGGGAAAAGGTCGGGACGTCCTACATCGCCAACAAAAAGAGTGTCGCCCACAAAGGCGCATGCCGGGTCTTCTCCGCGCGTAGTGTCGGTAACTACAAAACAAAGATGCTCAGGTGTGTGCCCCGGAGTTTCGAGTACTTTGATAATAATGTCTTCTATCTCTATGGTATCCCCTTCGCTTAACGGCACATGATCGAAAGAGCATTCGGCCGATTTGGCAATATAAACTTTGGCACCGGTTTTCTCTGCAAGGTCTAAATGCCCGGAAATAAAATCGGCATGCAGATGAGTTTGCAGAATATGGGTGATTATTACACCCAGTGCACGTGCTTCTTTTATGTAAACATCGATGTCGCGTTGTGGGTCAATAACAGCACAAGCATCTGATCCTGCCAGGATATATGAACTGTGCGCAATTTTGTTAATGAAAAAATGTTTAATGAGCATAACAATGGGATTTTAGATGGTTTCATCTCGTCTGATTATATTATGAAAGAATAGAACAGAAGAACCGCTATTGCCAGGAAAAGGATTGTCATTCCACTCCCGGCCTTTATGTAGTCGGAATTGCGATAGCCCCCTGATGACATAAGGAACGCATTTACCTGGTGAGTGGGCAGAATAAAAGAGTTTGCGGCGCAAACGGCTGCCATCAGAACAAGTGGCCGGGGATCGATACCGGCAATGTCTGCCATACCCATAACCAGGGGAGCCAGCACCACAATTGCGCCTACATTGGACATAAACAGTGAAAAAACAGTGGAAAGCACACCAACCATCAGAATGAAAAAAACAGGGTGTAAATCAATGACTACGTTCATTATGAATTCGGCAAGAAACATAGCAGCTCCGGTTTTTTTCATCGCCACACCCAATGGAATTAATCCCGCCAGCAGGAAAACGACTTTCCACTCAATGGATTTATAGGCTTCCCCAATATTCAGTACACGTGTAAGAACCATGCAAAGAGCACCGGTTAAAAATGCCATTGAAATGGGAAATCCGGAAACGGCCAGGCCAATGGCTAAAACGAAACATGCAACCGCCGGCCAGGTTTTTGATTTGTCTTTCGTATCTACCTCAAATCGGGTGACCACCACAAAATCAGTACTTTCTTTTAAATCTTTCATGTTGTTCCATCTGCCGTAAACAATCAGGCTGTCGCCAGGGTGAACTTCCACATCAGAAAAGTCCCCTGCCACTCTTTCGCCCTTGTTGAAGAGGATTACCGGCTCAACAGCATGGCGCTTTCTTAATGAATACGCTCTTATACATGTTCCTGCGAGTTCTGAATCGGGTGGAATTATTATCTCGGCAAAACCGCTAACATTGGGGTTGAATTCATCAGAGAGGTTGTGTGACTTAGAAACATCTTTTAGCTGAAAATCAACTGCAAACCGTTCTATGTTTTCTGATGAACCCAATACCGCCAGAATCTGCCCCTCTCCAAATTTTGTTTCACGCCACGGAGCATAAACCACGTTGTCCCCTTTTCCGATACCTAACAAGTTTACGTTGTAGGTGGTCCATAAGCCCGCCTCTTCTGTTGTTTTTCCTGCCAGCAAACTTTCTTTTCTTATGGCAAATAGCTTGATGTTGTTCGGCAGATTAAGCTTTTCCACCAGTTTTTCCTGTTCTGTTTTTCCCGTTTCCCCAACCTTCTTCTTCGGTAATACATTGTTTCCAAACAGCAGGAAGTAGCCTATGCCCGATAGCAAAAGGATAATACCAACCGGGGTTACGCTAAATAGGTTGTAGGCCTGATGTCCTTCATTTATTAACAGGTCGTTTACTAAAATGAGTGGACCCGAGCCAACCATGGTCAGGGTTCCGCCCAGTATGGCAGCAAAACCTATGGGCATAATTAGTGCAGATGCGGGAATCCTGGTGCGCCGCGAAACCTGCATTATTCCGGGCAGAAAAAGTGCAGCTGCACCAATATTTTGAATTATGCCCGATAACAAGCCTGTTGATAGAGAAAGAAAACCTACCAGATTTCGTCGCCGGGTGCCGGCTTTTTTGATAATAAATTTTGAAAACTCATCCATTATTCCCGTGCGTGCAATACCGCGCCCCAGTATCATCACGCTCAGCATAGCTATTACGGCATTGCTCGAAAACCCGGAAAACATCTCCTGGGGATTCAAAATACCTGTCCAGCCCAGCGCCAGCATACAGCCAATGGCAACAATGTCAATGCGAACCACGTCAAGTACCAGCATTATTACTGTTACACTAAGGATTATCAAAACTATTATAATGCCTGATTCCATTATTTTTAGTTCAGTTTTGAGAATTCATATCCTTAAGCAGATTTATTTTTCCTATCTGCCAAACTTGCCTTTCAATTTACCCGGGGTCTTTTATTTCTAATGAAGTTTTTGCCATAGGTGAGATTTGCAGAAAAAAAGTTATCGCTGTAATCAAAATGTTTGATGATTCCGTTTCTTATGAGTGAAGAAATCCAACACTTTTTTTGATGCAGGCCGCAATTGATGATGTAGACTGCTTGACCGGTGTCTATTGAGGTTTCGACTAATTTAGACGGATCTTGCTGATGTATCATATTGTTGTTTTACCAGGCCCATTTATAAAATTGAGAACATGTTTTACAAAATGTGTGTCTGTTCAGAGAGTGTCAGTAGCAAGGCTTGTCATTTGCAGAAATGTGGATACCCGGGTGGGCTTTTCGATGGTTTTTTGTTTAAAAAATTATCGGAAAGCAACTTTGGGTGAAGCAATTCCCTGTAAGGACGTGCTGCTGCAAATAATACTTTGTGAACAGACACTAAAAAAACGTATTTACTGACAAATTTAGGCATCAACTAACGCATCGAGCAAGGATTTTATTTGGTCGTGGTCGGTTTTTAGTAATGATTTTTGGGCGGCAATAATGATTTGTTGTTTTGTGCTTAAATGCTCTAAATGGTTCACTAGTGCGTTGTTGTAAGAATCTAATGCCTTTTCTTCTCCATACTCGCAGGAGTTGAGAATTGTTTTTCGGTCTTTGCCTGTGAGTGCAGCCTTTACATCCATCCATACACGAAAAAATTCTCCTGAAGCTTTGGTGCCTTCGGATACTTTGCCACCTCTCTTTTTTACTTCCCTAACTAATTCCTTTTTGCA
>NZ_JADQBH010000191.1 GCF_016278715.1 Marinilabilia sp.
TTAACAAAATAGACTTTGTCGGTAAGACCCAGGCCTTTTTTCTGTCCTACAGTATAAAATGCCAGACCCGGATGGCTCCCGAGTGTAGTTCCCGCTTCATCTACGATTTCGCCCTTGCGTACGGGTAATTCGGTGTTTTCCTGTTTCTGAAGAAGGAAATCCCTGTAGTTTGTTCCTCCCAGAAAACAGACCCCCATGCTTTCCTTTTTCCGGGCAGTCTCATTTAACCCGTAGGCTAATGCCATTTTTCGGACTTCCCTTTTGGAAAGATTTCCAAGAGGAAAAATTGCTCTTTCGAGTATGTCCTGGTTTAGATTCCACAGAAAATAGGATTGGTCTTTCGAATGGTCAGCCCCTTTTTTTATGTACCATCGGTCGTCTTCCTTTTCTTTCTGCACATAATGTCCTGTAGCCACCCAAAAGCAGTTGAGTTCATCTGCTTTCTTTATAAGCCAGGGCCATTTAATGAGGGGATTACAACGATTACATGGATTGGGGGTGCGACCGGTTTGATATTCTTCACAAAAATAATCAACCACCTCTTTTTTAAAGGCCTGGCTGATGTCCAGAATGCTGTGCTCAATGCCCAATTCTCTGGCAAGCGAAGAGGCTTTTTGGAGTTCCTGATTGTATTGTTCGGGATGGAGATGCCAGGTTTTTAAGGTAAGTCCGATAACCTGATAGCCCTGCTGTTTTAGCAAAAGGGCCGACATTGTACTGTCGAGCCCTCCACTCATGCCTAATATTACCCGGTTATTGACTTCCATAAAGTTTCATTCTTCGATGTTTTTGCGAACTTTCTTCAAAAAACCCTGTAATCCCTCTGTGTCTCTGTTTTCAATTAATGCAAGGAGTTCTTTTAACTCTTGCCTGATTTTTTCTACCTGTCCGGTGGTAAAAGGGTTCATGAGTATTTCCGTCAACAGGTAATCGTCCTCTGAAAGCAGACCTTTGGCAATATCATGATGTTTGCGAAAGGTGGTTCCTGGAGCATCCTGTTTTTTCATGCAGGCCGCAAAGACCAGCGTTGAAGCGAACGGAACCGATAAAGAGTAAGCAATAGTCTGGTCGTGCTCTTCGAAACTGTATTCGTGGATATTGAGTCCTAAGGAACCGAAAAAATCCTTGAAAAAAGTTTTGCCCATGTGATCCGATTCACTGATAATGATAGCGTGGTGTTGACGCAATTCTTTCAGGTTCCCGAATGTTGGGCCAAACATCGGGTGCGTGGAAACAAACCGTCTGCCGGTTTTTTTATAGAAATCTTTCAACCCGGTTTTTACTGATGCTATGTCTGATAGAATGCAGCTTTCGGGTAAATAATCCATCACCGATTCGAAAGCCGGGATGGTATATTTTAAATTGGCTGCATTGATAAGCAATTCGGGCCCAAACTGAGTGATTTCTTCAGGTTTGGTAAGTCGTTGGGTATTAAAAACAAAGCGCAGGCGCTCCATGTCCGGATCGTAAATAGCTGCCTCGTGTTGCAAACACAACGCGTCGGTGAGCCACGTTCCCATTTTTCCTGCGCCCAGAATACATATCTTCATTCCTTAAAGGTTTTCTTTATTTTTTTGTGGTTACCTTATTCATGATCTCATTCTGACGGCTGATAGATTCCTCATGAATGGACTCAAAAATACGGGTAATAAACTCTTCGTCCAAACCACGCTGGCTGCCACGGTCCCGACGGTTGTTCATGATTTCGTCGTAACGGCGTGTCTGAAGAATGGTTATGTTGTTTTCATATTTGTATTTTCCGATGGCTTCAGAAATATTCATACGTTCTTTGAGCAGGTCCAATAGCTGATCGTCCAGTTTGTCGATTTTTTTCCGCAATTCATCCAGCGTCACACGTGGAGTATCTCCAATTTTTGGACGTCTGAGCACCAGGTTGTCAAGCAATTCTTTGAGGCGTACAGGTGTAATTTGCTGCTTGGCATCACTCCAGGCTTTATCGGGACAGGTGTGAGACTCAATAATCAGGCCGTCGAAGTTGAGGTCCATCGCTTCCTGAGATATTCCTTCTAGCAACTCCCGGTTTCCTGCTATGTGACTTGGGTCTGTGATGATGGGCAATTCAGGTATTCTGCGACGTAATTCAATGGGGATTTGCCACTGCGGATGATTACGGAATTCAGACTGATCATATGAGCTGAAACCTCTGTGAATAGCCGCGATTTGAGTAATTCCGGCTCTGTTGATTCGTTCAATGGCACCAATCCACAATTCAAGGTCAGGATTCACCGGATTTTTGATAAATACAGGAATGTCCATACCCTTAATGGCATCTGCAACTTCCTGAACAGCAAATGGGTTTGCCGAGGTGCGGGCGCCTATCCAAACAAGGTCAATGCCGAATTTTACTGCTTCATAAACGTGATGGGCAGTGGCAACTTCTACGCCAACAAACATCCCGGTTTCCTCTTTGACTCGCTTGAGCCATGGAAGACCTACTGTTCCTACGCCTTCGAAGGCTCCGGGCCGTGTACGCGGTTTCCAGATACCTGCACGAAATATTTTCACTCCCTGTGCTGCAAGTTCTTTGGCAGTTGACATTACTTGTTCTTCAGTTTCGGCGCTGCAGGGCCCGGATATATTATGGGGCGCTTCAGTTCTAAACCCGGAAGGGTAATTGGT
>NZ_JADQBH010000143.1 GCF_016278715.1 Marinilabilia sp.
CGACAGTATTCAAGCAAGCTTGATACTGTCCTCGCTAATCGCAATAATCCAAGACCTTGGCAGCTTTCGCTCTAAAAACTACGGTTCTTTTATCGTAATCGTCAAAACTCATCTCGCTTGCTGGGCGCACGTGATTCAAACAGAGACGATTTAACGATAAAACAACCTTGTTTTAAGGCTTACCTGCCAAGGTCAGCCCCTATCAAGCCAGTCAATACGTTTAAAATATTTATTTTGGAAAGAATTCTACGCAAATATAAAATTATTTCGTCCATTGTAACAAATGTTACAAACAAAAGATGTAATTGTCCTTTTATTTGCATCCAGTAAAAAGAACCAATAATCAATGAATCCATGATAAGAGAAGTTGTAAAAATAGATGAAGCGTTGTGCGACGGATGCGGAAACTGCATTCCCAACTGTCATGAAGGTGCTCTCCAGATGATAGACGGAAAAGCACGTCTGGTAAGTGACCTCCTGTGTGATGGTTTGGGTGCCTGCATTGGACATTGTCCGCAAGGTGCCATTACCATCGAAAAGCGGGAAGCAGAACCCTACAATGAAGTGAAGGCCATCAAACTCATCATTCCAAAAGGAAAGAATACGGTGGTGGCACATCTCAAGCATTTACGTGACCACGACGAGACCGAATATATGAAAGAGGCCGTAGAATACATGAGAGCAAATAAACCCTCATTGCCTTTCGACCTGAACGAAGTTATCCGGGAGATGCACCGTCCAAAAATAGGGATGATGCAACAACCACAGGCACAAGGATGTCCCGGATCTCAGTCAAAAACCATTTCCAGAGATCCGGCTCATAGATCAGCGCCAGCAACAGAACAGGCCCCATCCGAACTACGCCAATGGCCGGTACAAATGCACCTTATCAATCCAGCTGCAGGTTACTTCAAAAAAAGTGATATGGTTTTGGCTGCAGATTGTGTGGCCTTTGCAATGGGAAATTTTCATAGTAAATTGCTTAAAGGGAAAACACTTGCCATTGCCTGCCCAAAACTAGACCAGGGAATGGAAATTTATATGGAAAAGATTATCCGGCTCATCAATGAAGCTCAAATAAACACATTGACTGTCGTGATGATGGAAGTACCCTGCTGTGGTGGCCTGCTTCAAATTGTACAGCGTGCAGCCGCAAAGGCCTCACGAAAAGTGCCCATCAAAATGATGGTGGTGTCGGTAGAAGGAGAAATAATTAAAGAAGAGTGGGTTTGAGCAATGAGCAATGTTTAATTATCAGGAATCAATTAACCATTATCAATAGGCGGTTATCAGTTAGTAAATGCAAAAATTCTAATTTCTACTGATTACTGACTCAAATACTAATGACTAAATACTAATTTCTAAAATCTTATATCATGAGCATGTTTTGTTTTCAATGTCAGGAAGCAGCCAAAGGAACCGGTTGCGAAATTAAAGGGGTTTGCGGAAAAACTTCTGATGTAGCCAATCTTCAGGACCTTCTTCTATTTGTCACCAAAGGAGTGGCATGGTGGAGCAGGCAAGCTGATGAAGCAGGAATAAAAAATCCTGTTGCAGAAAAATACATCATCGACTCCATGTTTATTACCATTACCAATGCCAATTTCGATAGGAATAAAATCATTGCTCAAATCAAAAAGGGATTTGAAGTACAGGATAATTTGGCAGAAAAACTGGGAAACACTCCCGAAAACACTCCCGAATGCGCTATCTGGAGAACCGACTCCGAGGAAGCAATGGAAGAAAAAAGCACCAGTGTAGGGGTACTTAGTCACAAAGATGAAGATGCCCGGTCGTTGAAAGAACTGCTGACCTACGGAATGAAAGGTATTGCCGCTTATGCAGAACATGCACACAACCTGGGTTATCACAATGCAGAAGTGAATGCCTTCATGAAAAAAGGGCTGGTGGCAACAGTCGATGATAGTTTGGGAGTAAATGAACTGTTGCCAATGGTTCTGGAATGCGGAAAGTATGGCGTAGAGGTAATGTCTCTGCTCGATAAAGCCAATACGGAAAGCTATGGTCATCCGGAAATAACCTCTGTGAATCTGGGCGTAGGTAAAAACCCCGGAATTTTGGTTAGCGGTCACGATTTAAAAGACTTCGAAGAGTTGCTGAAACAAACAGAAGGAACCGGTATCGATATTTACACCCACAGCGAAATGCTTCCGGCCAACTATTATCCGGCATTTAAAAAGTATAAGCATTTTATTGGTAACTATGGAAACTCATGGTGGGCACAAACCACCGAATTTGAAAGCTTCAACGGACCGGTTCTGCTGACTACCAACTGTTTGGTTCCACCTAAGAAAAGTTACAAGGACCGCATTTATACCACCGGAGCCGCCGGTTTCGATGGATGTCCCCACATTGCTGAACGCAAAGACGGTCAGCCTAAAGACTTCTCCGTGCTGATTGAACATGCAAGAAATTGTCAGGCACCTACAGAGATAGAAACTGGCGAAATCGTTGGTGGATTTGCCCACAATCAGGTAATCGCACTGGCCGACAAAGTTGTTGATGCAGTAAAATCGGGCGCCATCAAGAAATTTGTGGTTATGGCCGGATGTGACGGTCGCATGAACTCACGTAATTACTATACCGATTTCGCACGGGA
>NZ_JADQBH010000069.1 GCF_016278715.1 Marinilabilia sp.
TCCTTAAATACGAACCTCCTTTAGCCCCCGTTTACTTTAATGAAAAGCGTTGGGAAAATCGTCGGTTTTATCAATTTGGGGCAGGTTTTCCTGGATTAATTTTTCTATCAGCTCACGTTTGCTTTTCAACTGGTTCTCAGCGACCAGAGTACCAGGAATTCTCTTCTTTTGCTTCTTGTGATCTTCCTGAATTGAATTTTTCAGTTTACCCCTCATGTCAGAAAAAGGAAATGTGGGAATGATGTAACAGTTCCAAAGAATTATGTAATGCTTTACTTTCCAAACAACAATATTTTTGAGTTGGAATAATTGTCCGTCCATTAAGTACCACCTGCATCCACTAAGTTGTGGGGCAGGCTTTTGCCTTGGCCGCTAAAATACTTATGTCCAAGTAGCTTTTGAAAGGTATTTCACTATAAACCAACAAAAGCACACTTAAAAATTCGATTTCAGGGGCTTTACAAGCCAGGCAATTGGCACTTTCTGAAGGGACAAACTACCTGAGAAACATTTTCCAGGCTTTAAAGACGGGCCCTAACTGGGAAAAATATTTTTAGCTCACCACAAATTTGAGTACCAGTTTTGAAAATTCTGTTCATTAATAAAAGAGATTTCTAACAATCACAAAAGCATACGAAACCTTCATCGTCGATATTTTAATTTGTGCGAAAACTATAAACATAAGAGCCCTTCAGGCTCCGTTTCTATCAAATATTAAAGCATGACCCCAAAGCGGTTCAAATATTTACAGATGTAATGTTTAAATGAGAATGGCCCCCCCACGCGGGTCGTACCAGTTAGGTTTATTTGTTTGTTTTTCTCATGAATTATCGATCATCCTCCTTTGTAAGCATCTAATAGGTACGGTTGTTTTTGATGAATCATAATTTTAAAAATTATTCAAACTCCGAAAGATGAAGAAAAGCCTTAAAACCGATAAGTCTGCAAAAAACTCCCGGGTAGTTGTGGTAGGTACATCTGCAGGGGGGCTGAGTGCATTAAAAGGACTAATAGGTCAACTACCCAAAGATTACCCTGTCCCGTTTTTAGTTGTCTGGCATATTTCTCCTGATGCTACGGGAAATACACTTTTAGACGAGCTGAATAAGCTAAATACCATAAAATGTCAGCATGCAAAAAGCGGAAAAGATTTAAAACCGGGATGTTTGTACCTGGCGCCATCAGACCATCACCTTTTGATTGGGAAAAACCAGAAAATGCTGGTGACCAAAGGAGCCTATGAAAACAGGTCGCGTCCTGCTATCGATCCGTTATTTCGGTCAGCGGCTGTAGCGTTTGGCCCTGGGACTATCGGAATATTGCTGACCGGTTATCTTGATGATGGAACATCAGGAATGAAAGCTGTTAAAAAATGCGGAGGAACTTCCATTGTACAGGACCCTAACGATGCTGAGTATCCGGATATGCCAAGAAATGCACTAAATAACATAAAAGTAGATTATTGCCTGCCGATTTCTGAAATGGGGGCCCTTCTTAACAAGATTATTCAACAGAAATTACCAAAGCGCAAACCCGTACCTGATGAAGTTTTGGTAGAGGCCAAAATTGCCGAACGTGTGCTAAGCGATTTGTCCTCTGTAAATAGGCTGGGCGACCAGGTTCCATTTAATTGTCCGGGATGCGGTGGTGTTTTATGGAAGGTTGGAAAAGATAGCAACTTACGCTTCCGTTGTCATACCGGGCATGCATATACAGCAGCCTCTCTTGAAGCCGAGCAGACCCACAAGATTGAAGAAACTATGTGGACTGCATTGCGAATGTTCGAGGAACATAAAAACCTACTAACTGAAATGGCACGGGGAAAAAAGGGGGTTGCTTCTAAAACGGCTCTTGAAAGAGCAAAAACGTCGCAGGTTCATATTGGTCGGATTAGAGCTATTTTAAAAGCAGATGAAAATGAAAGTGAAGATGATATGCCGACCTGAGGATTAGATAATTAATGAATTATTCAGAAAAAAGCAGAATATGTGAATTTTGCAACATCTTTCTAAAATAATGTAAGGCTTATCCTTTTGATCTTTTTCACCTTTGATAATATCATCAGGTCAGGAATTCCTATTAACAATCTAATAAAACTATAATGCAAACAACTGCAGCCCCTGAAAAGGAATTACAAAAATATCACTCCGACATACTGTCAACCATCGGGAAAACGCCTTTGGTAGAATTTTCCCGACTGGCAAAGCAATGGGGATTTTCTGTTTTTGGGAAAATGGAAAGTTTCAATCCAAGAGGTAGTATAAAAGACCGGACAGCAGTAAATATGCTTTCACAAGCAATTGAGAGCGGTAGGGTAAAACCCGGAGACACAATAATTGAATCCAGTTCGGGCAATATGGCTTTGGGCCTGGCGCAAGCGTGCAAATTTTATAATATAAAACTTATTGTAGTTATCGATCCAAAAGTGAATGCCCATACCGTGAATATACTTCAAGCTTATGGCGTTAAACTGGTTAGGATAACCGAGCCTAAACTGAAAGGAGGATATCTGGAAAGTCGCCTCCAAAGAGTTCAGGAACTACTTGCGAAAAATACCAATTTCCACAGCTTGAATCAGTACGAGAACCCGATAAACCCGGA
>NZ_JADQBH010000272.1 GCF_016278715.1 Marinilabilia sp.
TTCGAAGGTTCTATCATGCATCGCGACAGTTTGGGCAGTGAGGTGGAGATAAAACCAGGGGCTGTAAACTGGATGACAGCAGGAAAAGGAGTGGTGCACTCCGAACGAACCCCTGACCATTTACGGAACTCAAACAAAGAAATTCACGGATTGCAAATATGGGTAGCATTACCCAAAGAGGTAGAAGAAACCACTCCCTCATTTACCCATATTGAAGCAGACAAAATTCCGGAATGGGAACAAGACGGATTGCGCATCAGACTAATTGCAGGAGAAGTTTTTAAGCGAAAATCGCCTGTTCCGGTGTACAGCAATCTATACTTCATTGAGATAAAGAGCCAACAACCCCAAAAAGTAACACCCGGAAATGATTTATATGGGGAAAGTGCCATTTACATTCTGGAAGGCTCTATAACCAGCAAAGGAAACACCCATAAACCACAACAGTTGTTAATTGCGAAGGACAACAAGCTTTGCGAATTTGATATGGCAGCAAACTCCACAGTGTACATTTTTGGCGGCGATTCACTACCTGAAGAACATTACATTGACTGGAATTTCGTTTCCTCCAGCAAGAACCGATTAAAACAAGCCAAAGAAGACTGGAAAAACCAAACCTTCCCAAAGGTTCCCGGAGAAACGGAATTTGTGCCTTATCCGGGACAACGGAAATAATCTCATTCCAGGACACAACCGGTTAATCGGTTAGAAAAATGGATTTATTCCGGCCGGGTGGGAAATATAAAGGTCTTTTAGGTCTCACTTCCGGAACAAAAAGCGACAATGTTCCGAATTTCTTACTAACAGACTGTCGAAATCCTACGGTTTAATTTAAGTACAAAGGGATTTTCTATACCTCTGTGGCAATTACAACATCAAAAAAAACGGGACTATTTTTAAACAGTCCCGTTTTCCATAATAAACTCTTTATTCAGAATTAAATATTGGGAGTATCCCACTTTTTAGTCTCTGCGCATACAATGTCCACGACTTCATCACCAACCTGAACTTTGAAATCTCCTTCTTCCAGAACCCATTTGCCTTCAGGCCCAACAAAAGCAAGATCGGAACCTTTTACCTGAAGGGATACTGTTTTTGTTTCTCCAGGCTGAATTTCCACCTTCTCGAAATTGCGCAGACGGCGTACATCCGGGGTCAAGGAAGCCACCAGGTCGCTGCTAAACAGCAGAACACTCTCTTTACCTGCAACGTCACCGGTATTAGTCACATCAACCGTAAAAGTAAGCTCGTCATTGGCAGTAAACGTAGTTTTGTCAACAGAAAGATTACTGTATTCAAAATCCGTATAGCTCAACCCGAAACCAAAGGCCCACTGAAACGACATTTGAGAATTGTAGTTGTAAACGCCCTCCATTGTTCCTGTCTGTTCGCTGGGCTTGTAATCGTAGCTTCCCAGTGAATTTACAGCCTTCGGATAAGAGAAGGGCAGCTTTCCGCTAAAATTCACGTCACCACTCACCAGGTTAGCAAGTGCATCACCACCAAAGTTTCCGGGCAACATTACATTAACCACACCTTTAACCAACGGTTCTATCTCATTGATAATGCGGGGACGTCCACCGTTCAGAATCAAAACAATCGGCTTTCCGGTTTTGCTTAATGCTTTCACCAAATCCAATTGGTTTTCTGACAATGTCAGATCTGCCAAATTACCCGGTGTTTCACAATAAGAATTTTCACCGATACAGGCAAAAATCACATCCACACCGCGGGCGGCAGCTACAGCTTTAGCAATCTCGGGCTCATTCTCTTCCCAATACTGACCATCATTATTGTAAGTAACTCCGGGCTCATAAACCACGTTGTTGCTTCCAAATTCAGCTTTAACAGCCTCCTGAATAGTGTTGTGCTTTGCAGCAAATTTATCAGCACCTTTTCCCTGCCAGGTATATGACCATCCGCCATTAAGCGTACGCATAGAGTTGGCATTAGGGCCGGTAACCAGAATTTTCTTTCCATCGGCCAAAGGCAGAATTTCGTCTTCATTTTTCAGCAATACGATAGATTCTTCGGCCGCCTGCAAAGCAGCTTTTCCAAACTCTTCACCGCCAAACAATGGAAAATCTTCAACCTCGTAAACAGGAGTTTCGAACAATCCCAAACGATATTTCATGCGCAATACACGACGAACAGCATCATCAATGCGGCTCATTTTCACTTCGCCTTCTTCTACCAATTCTTTCAACAGAACACAGTAATCCCAGCTATAAGGTTCCATGGCCATATCAATACCGGCATTGATGGCCAGTTTGATAGCCTCTTTCTTATCTTTGGCAACTTTTTCTCTGGTATAAAGGTTATTAATATCCGCCCAATCAGTCACAATCATTCCATCCCAATTCAGATCTTCTTTTAACCACTCTGTGAGCAGTTCGTGGCTGGCATGTACCGGCATTCCATTTATAGATCCGGAATTACCCATTACGGATAAAGCACCGGCCCTGATGGCTTCCAAGAACGGAGCAAAATGTTTCTCACGCAACTGACGTTCGCTGATAATTGCGGGTGTACGGTCTTTTCCTGAAAAAGGCGCACCATACCCCATATAATGTTTCATGCAAACAGCAATAT
>NZ_JADQBH010000215.1 GCF_016278715.1 Marinilabilia sp.
GGGGTCCTGCACCAAAACAATTCCGTTTTTTTCTTTAATTGCCCGAAGGCCAATGCTTCCATCAGAACCCATCCCTGAGAGAATAATTCCAACCCCATACTCATTCTGATCATCGGCGAGTGAGCGCAGGAAAAAATCGATGGGCAGACGGTGACCACGTGCTTCATCAGGTTCAAACAGGTGCAGAACTCCTTTTAAGATGGAGATGCTTTTGTTTGGAGGTATTACAAAAACAGAGTCAGGCTTCACTCTCATGCGGTCTTTAACCTGAAGAACCTGCATTTTGGTAACTCGCTGCAGCAATTCAGGAAGCATTCCTTTTTGTGTTGGGTCCAGGTGTTGAACCACAATATAGGCCATTCCACTTTTTTCAGGAACATTTTTTAAAAAGAGCTCCAATGCTTCCAGTCCACCGGCCGAAGCGCCAATTCCCACGATGGGCATCTTACCGGGTTTTAAATCAGGAGTTTTGTCCTTTGATTCAATCGCCTGTTTTGTCTTTTTTGTTCTCAACTAATTGTTTTTTAACAAAATACCAATTAATGCTTCTGTCGAGTGATATGCAAATGCTTATGTTTTTAAGGTGGGGAATAAGGTTTTATGTTTTCAGAGCTGTTTTAGCCTATCCTGATAATAAAAATTTTGTGTCGTTGTGTTTCTGCATTTAGGCTTTTTGAACGGACTCTTGAGCTACAAATACCAAAAGTATAAAAAATACTGATAAACTGTTTTGTTTGAGTTCTCCTTCTTTTATTAACGGAAATTTAGAAAACCCGGTAGTTTTTTGTGTTATAGGATTTCTAAAAATATTTACATGATTCCCACTTTTTATTTGCTGGAAGAAACGTTCCAAATTCAAATCAGTAATGTGTGAATGATGTAATTGAAATTAAAAAATGTGTAACGTTTTCTTTTAAGAATTGGTGGATCTTTATCAGAAGAATAAAGTAACCAAAACACTTTTGTTATGAACAAGATTAAAATGAGTTTCCTCGTTGTTTTAAGCTCAGCTTTTCTTTTAACTGGCTGTGCTTCATGGAATAAAACTCAAAAAGGAGCAGCTGTTGGAACTGTTGCCGGTGGAGCTGCAGGTGCTGTAATTGGCAGGGCTTCGGACAACACAGCCCTTGGAGCAATTATTGGAGCAGCCGCTGGTGGGGCAGCCGGTGCTGTTATTGGGAACCAAATGGATAAACAGGCCGAAGAAATTGAAAAATCTGTTCCCGATGCAAAAGTAGAGCGCATAGGCGAGGGGATTGTTGTGGAATTTAGCAGTAACATTTTGTTTGGATTCGATGAGTCAGACCTGTCATCAGATGCTAAAAGGAATCTTGATAAACTGGTTGTTGTATTGGAAAATTATGCCGATACCAATATTGAAATTCAGGGGCATACAGACAGTAAAGGGAGTGAAGCTTATAACCAGAACCTGTCCGAACAACGGGCCGATATGGTTTCTCGTTATCTGTCGGCTAATGGAATTGCTTACAGTCGTTTAGATGTTAAAGGTTTTGGCGAAACAGCACCCAAGTATGAAAATGATACAGCAAATGGCCGTGCTCAAAACCGCAGGGTTGAATTTTTGATTACTGCCAATGAGAAAATGAAGGCTGAAGCTAAAAAAGAAGCATCTAATTAGTTTCTGTCCATAAAGTACCACTTGGGTCGTTACGCTTGCCGCCAAAATACTCATCCCAAAGGATCGGGACTCCGTTTTTGGCGGCTTCGCAAGCCTGGCAATTGGCACTTTCTGACAAGAAACAGGACTAAAAACAAACTCTGCTTTGTTTATAGACGGGCACTAATTAGCCTTTTCAAGAATGCACCAATTAATGCCCCGAAGAAATATCAGGATAGATTGTAATTCGTGTTTTAGGGCCAGTCATTTCGGGAATCGGGAATTGCTGATTTCAATCCCGATTGTGGGATAATTACAAAATTTTAAACGAATGAAACGAGTCCCGTATTTTCGGGACGAGTTCCATTAGACCTTAATAATTAAATTTTATACTAATGAAGACAAAACTATTTTCTTTAATTTTAGTTTTTACACTCACCGGTTCCATGGCATTTTCCCAGGAGCCTGTTGATTCAAAAACCTCCGTTGCAATCCTCGGCGGCGTAAATTTACAAAATCTGAACGGTAAAGACATGAACGGTGACAAACTGGAAAATGATCTGCTTACCGGGTTTCATGTCGGTTTGAATGCTCAGATTCCCCTTGCCCCGGAGTTTTACTTTCAACCGGGGTTGATGTTTAGCACCAAAGGAGCAAAAATGACCGAGGGGGATTTTTCAGGCACTTACAAACTATCATACATCGAATTGCCATTGAATTTTGTGTATAAAGCAGTGCTTGGTAATGGCTATTTTTTACTGGGTTTTGGACCTTATGTAGCTTACGGTGTTGGTGGCAAGGCCACTTACGAAAGTGGCTCTGTATCGGTTGAGACGGATATCGAATTTAAAAACGAAGTGGAGTCCGGTGACCCGCTTACCACCGCCTATATTAAACCGTTCGATGCCGGAGCTAACCTCTTTTTTGGTTACGAATTGCAGACCGGATTGTTTTTGCAATTGAACACCCAACTGGGGTTGCTTGATATCCATCCTGATGATGCACGGATTTCCGGTGATGACAAATCAACACTAAAGAATACAGGTTTCGGGCTTTCGCTTGGATACCGATTTTAAAAAATTTAATCTCAGATGGATACTTAGAAGGCTGTCGTTGTTTTCAACGGCGGCCTTTTGAATTATTTAATGAAGATTTCCTGGAAATTAATTCTAACGGGGTTAGATGGCTTCATATTGTTTGCGTTGACTGTTTTAAACAAATTGCTCACGCCCTCTCGGGCTTTCAAAAAAAAGCAGACTAAGGCCCGCGGTGACCACTCAACGCATCGGAGCCGGCCACTCCTTAAAGCCACCGTATGAATGCTAGAAATATTAATTGTAACCTATTCAAACCGCCCTGAAAGGGCCAAAACAACAACTTGGGGCTACGCCCGATGATTAGGGGCACGGTCAAGGTCAGAGAAGCCCTGTTGGGGCGTAAGGATTGGATATACCAGATTTTTTCTTTGTAGACAGGACTCAAAAACTATATGCCTTTTATGGTTCAATAGCTTTTATTCCCTGATGTTGCTTATGTATTCTAAAGACTTTTATCGAAATTCTACCGCATCCGGTTTTCCAATCTCAAAATCACGGAAACCGAAATCAGCAGTCTGAAAAGAGTTCGTTTTGAGAATATTTGTCCCTAAACCCGGAATTACCGGATAGAACGAAATGGATAGTTGAAACGCATTCATAACCAGGTTGTCATTTTTAATTAAAATACCCAGTCCTATCTGCGAATACAATTTGCTCTCCCGGAACCCGTTTTCTGCATCACCAAGCATACCCAGCGAAAAGTTAAAATAGGGCCCAAAATGGAATCCGATGAAATTCCACGGTGCATAAGCTTGTGTTTGCGATGTAAACAATAATCGACTGGTGCCTGTCAATACAGGGCTGTTGAAACCTCTCAGTCCATATTCGTTATTAATAGTTAAACTGTCGTAATCAGTGCGGAGGCTCCCAATAATGACCTGAGGCTTAATAAACTGCCTGAATTTCCATTGTCCGATTTCAATTAACCCTGTAAAATAATTTGCCCCAATCCTAAACACACTTTGCTCGGCTCTTGATGACCGGAAAAATGTTCCATATTCGATATTGGAACTCAGGTAACCCCACGGATGATAATTACCCCACGAAAAACGTGCGCCAACATAGAAACGCTGAAAACTGTTTTTTTGTTGATAACCGCCGGTCATACCAACCACTTTTCCAATAGGAACATCTTCAGTTATTCCAAATTTAAAAATATACTTGTCTTTAATATACAGACGTGTTGAAATGCCAACGCCAGCCAGGAATAAGTTTTCGTTTCTGTAAAATTGCAGTGTATCAATTGTTTCTGGTGGCCGTTCTATAAAGCGGACTCGTTTAAAACGTAAGGCAGAAATGAACCTGGTAGTACGGCTATATTCTGAATTCCCCCTGAAAACGGGCACCGAATTGCCCAGCCAGTAATCTTGTGCATTGTATTTATATGGCATAAAATTAGCAGTCCAGATGGAATCTTTGTAATGGTGTTGAGCAAAATTTATGCCCCCTGCCCACATTGCCAGAGGGGAGAAAAACGGCCGCTCGACACCCAGTGTTTTAATGAAATTTCCATATTCATCGGTGCCGTATTCAAGAGTGGAATTAATAAAAGTATTGCTGATGTTGGGGATGAAGTATTTCATTCGGTGAGCAATATCGCGGGATGAACGGTTCACGAACATTCCGTTTTGAAAGCTGTGACCCAGTCCGATGAAATTGTCTTCCCTTAGTTTAATAGTCAGGCGTGAATCAGACCAGGAGCTTCCTGGGATTAAGCTCCAGCTATCCAGTTCTCGAATGAAGATATCCACCGAATCAGTTGTTCCGGGCACTTCAATGGTATAAAAAGATACATCGGTAATATATTTCATGCTTCGCACCAACCGTTCCGATTCTTTAACCCGCAGTGAATCGAATGATTGTTTTTCACGAATAAGCAAAAGATTTCGAATGGTGCTGGAGCGTGTCTTTAGGTGAAATTTGTTTCCGGCTTTTGATAAAAAGTTGAGCGACCCCGAAATGGTGTCTCCAATGGAATTCCCAAACGGGTCGAGGGTTACAATATTGATTTGTCTGATGATTTTCCCTTCGAAGGAACTGTAAGGTTTCTGTTTAAGACGCTTGTTGACCATTTTTTGCGCAGGAACTGACGAAACCGGTTTAAAAAACAGCCGGAACATAAATTTGGTAAACCCGCTTTGTTCAGCATACGTCTCAATGTTCTCGTAAAGTTGGGGGTGTGCTTTTGGGGCTATAGTATCTTGTGCAAATGCGAAATCATTTGTTATCAGTAAAACAAAAAAAAAATATTACCGCACTTTTCATCTTTAATCATTCTCCACCGTCATTACAGAATCTGCCTCCATTCGCATTTTTTCTTCTTTTTTGGCTTTTCGTCTGAAATATCCTCTGAAAAGGAAATTATGTTTGAGCGCCTCCATATTCTCGTTGAGTCCGATACTGCTTTCTTTAAGATTAATAACGGTTGCATCAATATTATTTACCAACGAAGTATCCTGAACTAACATTCCAATGGTTCCTTCACCATTGTTTATTTTCATCATAATTTCTCCAAGCTGGTCGGAGGCCACTTCAGTTTTTGCTGCAGTTTTCTGCAAACTCTCCATAAATGCAAATAAATTCTTTTTTGTAACTTCAATGGTCTCATCCAAGCCTTCAGAACTTTTTCTGAAGTTTTCAATGGTCATATTCACATTTTCTGCAATAACTGTATCCTGGATCAACCGACCCAGCATTCCCTGTCCGTTATTAATATTCATCATTATTTCAGCAAGTTGAACGGTAATAACTTCGGCACTCTCAGCGCTGGATTTTAGACTTTTCATTATTTCATCGGTTTCGATGGGTTCTTTGGATAAGATGTGCTGTCCGTCCTCAGCTAACGGTGAATCTGTACTACCCTGAGTAATAATAATTATGCGGTCGCCAATAATCCCTTCAGAACCTATACTTGCATAGCTGTCAGCTTTTATAAACTGCTGGACATCTTTCCTGACAAGCATGTCAACCTGTACAGTGGAATCATTAATAATTTTAATATTATCGACAATACCAACATTGATGCCCGAGAAGCGAATATTATTTCCGACCTGGAGGCCACTAACATTTAAAAAATTGGTGGAAATTTTAAATACAGGATTAAATAAATTCTGTTGTTTGCCAATAATGAAAATGGCGGTTACAAAAATTAAAATCCCTACGGCTATAAAAATGCCTAACCGGGCTTTGAATCGTGGTGTATGATTTTCCATTGCTTATTCTTTATTGAGTCCGGATAAAAAGCATCTAAAATGCCAGATTAACCGTTGTTGAGGTTTTTATTAAATGCTCATAAATAATCAGTTAACTCCGGAGCTGAGATTTAAAACGCCTTTGTTTTTACAAAGTTTTACTTTTTTATACCACACTCTTTATTCCTTAAAAAAAGATTGGATTAGCTCATCGGTGGAATCCTCAAAATCATCGATGCTTCCTTCCATATAAACTTCCCCGTCCTGCAACATGATAATTCTATCGGCTGTGGCGCGCGCGCATTCAATATCATGCGTGATGATGATGGATGATGTTTTGTATTTTTTTTGAACATCATTAATCAGTGCACTTATCCCGTCAGAGGTGACCGGATCAAGTCCCGTAGTTGGTTCATCGTACAGCATAATCATTGGATCCACTACAATAGTCCGTGCCAGGCTAGCTCTTTTTTTCATGCCCCCTGAAAGTTCGGAGGGCATTTTATGTAAAGTGTCGCTCAACCCCACATTCTCCAAAACTTCTTCAATTTTTTTTTCTCTTTCTTTTTTAGAAAGCTTCTTTTTTATCCTTATTAATGGGAATTCAAGGTTTTCTTTAATGGTCATGGAATCGTAAAGAGCGCCGCTCTGAAAAAGGAACCCAATTTTTTCCCGAAGCACCGCCAATTCCTTGCTTTTCAGTGAATTTACATTTTTCCCCAATACCGTTATCGTGCCCTGGTCGGCGTTAAGCAAGCGGACAATACATTTTATAAGAACCGATTTTCCGGAACCTGACTTTCCAAGAACAACCAGGTTTTCACCATCGAAAAGCTTTAAAGACAAGTTTTTTAATACCTGCAGGTCGTCAAAACCTTTACTTAGGTTATTGATTTCAATAACCAACTTGGAGGTTTCTGCACTTTCCTCTTTTATATTTTTAGCTTCAAGCATTTCTTGTTTTTTATCGGTTCAAAACCTCAAGCATCCTATCATTTCTTCAAGAGTTGAATGCGAACTACTCTCGTCCTTACAGGGCACTGATTTTTTCTTTATTTTGCATCACAAGGTTACACTCTGAGCTGTTGCTGCTGCCAGCTATGAGCTACCAGCTACAAAAGCATATCCGTAATCTGAACAGCAATCAGGTCCACCACAATCACAAGCAGGGACGCTAGTACAACGGCGGAATTGGCCGCTTTGCCCACACTTTCTGTCCCCCGCCCTGCGGAATAGCCTTTATAACAACCCACGAGCCCAATGGCGGCGCCAAAAAAGAATGTTTTAATTACAGCAGGTAAAAAATCCATAAAATCAACCACCCTGAAGGCCTGGTTGAAAAACAATACAAATGTTACACTTCCTTTAATGTTTGCAGCCGCCCAACTGCCAAGGATTCCAAGGGCGTCGGCATACAAAACTAAAATCGGAATCATAAGAGTGGCGGCTAAAACTCTGGTAACCACTAAGAAACGTATGGGGTGAGTGGAAGAAACTTCCATGGCATCAATCTGTTCCGATACCTTCATTGAACCCAGTTCGGCCCCCATGCCGGAGCCGATTTTACCTGCACAGATTAATGCGGTAATTACCGGTCCCATTTCCCGGATGATTGAGGAGGCAACCATTCCGGGAAGGAGGGATTCGGCTCCAAAATCTGCCAAAACCGGCCGCGATTGTATGGTAAGCACAACCCCCATTATGAGACCTGTTACCGATATAAGCGGAACCGTTTTGTACCCGATTTGGAAACTCTGTCGCAGGAATTCGTTAAATTCAAAATTCGGAGAAAAAGTTTCTTTAACCGTTTGCCAAAGAAACAAAAAGAAATCACCTAGCCCTGCAAAGAAAACATTGGCTTCCAGGGTTTTATTATATGTTTTTTCGCCAAGCCGGATCGCCTGGTTTTTTATGACAAGCGTGTTTATTGTCACTTTCTTAAATGGTGTATTTTTATCCACAGAGTAAAGGTAGGAGTGTTAATAAATTATTGTTTTACATAATTCCTGATAAGAATTACATAATTCACACATATTGCGGGGAATGGTATGGGAGGAGGTTACGGTTTTTTATTTCAGAATTATTCTTTTTGAGAATGAGTGAACTTATGAATCGGGTAGGGTATCGCCTAATAAAAATCCCCATGATTGTAACGGTTTGATATGGTCAAAAATTAGTTTTGCAATTGCTGCCAGGGGGATGGCAACCAACATGCCCGGGATGCCCCACAGTGCACCAAATGTAATAACTGCAATGATTGAGGCCAATGCGTTAAGTTTTACCTTTGAAGCAACTATTTTGGGAACTATATAATTGTTATCAATAAATTGAATGAATATATAAAGCGCCAAAACCAGCACTGCAAACCAGGGAGATGGTTTCGTTACAATGGCAATAATCATCGGCATAGATGCAGCAATGATGGAACCCAGGTAAGGAATAAGATTGAGCAGAGCTCCCAATATGCCTAGAACTAATGCATATTCAATCCCTAAAATCAGGAGACCAATCGTATATAAAAAAGAGATGATTACTACCTCAAAAAGTAGTCCGATGAGGTAACGCTGAATAAGCGTTTTTATCTGGTTTATGATTTCGCTCACTTTGCTTCTGTTGTTTTCTCCAAACAACCGATGTAAAAATTCAATCAGGAGAGGCTGATAGAATAAAATCATAAATACGTATACCGGAATCAAAAACAAAAAGGCCAGAATGCTGCCTACACCAACGATGGTTTGCCCGATTTCATCACCCCCAATGAGTTCATTTTTCGTATTTGTAATCCATTGGGTAATTTCATTGGCGCTGATTTCAAAATAGCCTGATGTCCAGAATATTAGCTGGTTGATGATTTGGGTGAACTTATCCACCAGTTTGGGAAATGATTCCGTGAACCGGCTGGCCTGTGAATACATGAGCGTACCAAACAGGGCAATGACTGAAAAGGTAAGAAGCATCACAATGGCAATGGCTACCACCCGGTGTACTTTTAACCTTATTATCAGGTTTACAGCCGGGTGGAGCACTATGGCCAAGATAGTTGCAAATACAAGTGGTATTATTATGCCCTGAGCAATATACAATGTGAATACAAAGGCTACTAAACCGAGAATAACCAGTACCGTTTTTGCGTACAAGGGTATAACAAATTCTTTATTGGTCACGGCAAGTTGGATTTGATTTTTTTGTCAGCATAGCCGGAAACATCTTCTTTCACCTTTTCATATTTATCGGTGATTGCTTCAACCAAATCTCTGACTTTTTCCTTTACTGTGTCTGAATAATCTTCACTACGTCTGAGAAGCTTCTTACGTGTTTTCGGTCCGCTTGCAGGGGCAAATAACATCCCTGCCAAAACGCCGGCAGCTGCCCCGGCTAATACACCCAATAAAATTTTGACTGAATTCATCTTATTTATTATTTAAGTTCACTAGTGTCTGGAGAAGCATATTTTTTGAAAGGAGATTGCTTCGTCTTGCTCGCAATGAAGCTGTCTAACAGGTTTTAAGTTGGGTTGGTAGGGGTTGATTTTAGGCTTTGCCAAAAATCAACTCCTACCAACCCTCAATATCTTTTAAAGTTCCGTCATTGCGAACGTAGTGAAGCAATTTCATTTTTTTTGCCGGACACCAATGATTTAAGTGGATTAATTATTAATACCTAAAAAAGTCAGCCATTCGGCAAAAATGACCCCAGGGCATTATTCCATGTTCAAAGATTCCGGGCCTTTTAATACTCCATTTTTTTATAGGATGTTTCTACCCTGAATAAGTCTGATAATTATTGCAATAACGGCGATTACCAGTAAAACGTGAATAAGTCCGCCAGCGCTGTAACCCAAATATCCGATTGCCCAAGCGATAATGAGAATTACTGCAATGATGTAAAGTAAATTTTTCATGACTTTAATTTTAAAAGGTTTATTTTAATAAAAAAAGATCATCAGATTTTTAGAGGTTTAATGAATAGTATTTTCCATTGGGTGATTCTAAATCCACTCCCCCCAAAAAACATACTGTGTTTATGTTTGCTAATCAATGTTGTCCTAAACATTTTCCAAAAGGGATTTCATCCCTTAAACCCTTTATTACTTTTTTGTCTTGACACAAAAAAGAAATCAAAAAACATATTTCATGAATATTGTTGCTTTTGGCATTATCCAAGCAAGCTTGGCTATTGCCCTCGCTTATCGCAATTAACACTTGGCTATGCTGCTTTGTGTACCAGAAATCTCCAAATATTTAACCGGTTGGATTATAAAACCCTATTCACGCAGGCCTTTTGTCATATATCCGTACCTCATGTTATTAAATGTTGGAAATCTTCAAAATTAAAGGTATAACCCTTTGGTCCCCGAACTGTTATACAATTTTAAAAATTAGTTACATCATTCCCACATTTTAAGACATAGTCTTTTCGGAAGAATAGTTGCGTATCATTTTTCGTAATTTGGCTCTGCTAATAGGTTTGGAGATATAATTATTACAGCCTGCGGCAATGGCCTTCTCCCGGTCACCGACCAGTGCATAGGCGGTTTGTGCAATTATTATCACATCTTTGTTAAACTTCCGGATTTCCCGGGTGGCTTCGTAGCCATCCATCTCAGGCATATTTATATCCATCAAAACCAAATCGATGTCTGGATTTTCTTGGCAAACGTCCACCGCTTCAACCCCTGTTCTTGCTTTTAAAATTTTCCTGCTCAGGCCTTCCACCATGGTAATTAGGAGCATTTTTGAGATTTCATCATTTTCAACAACTAAAATATTGAGCTTACCGGGTTCATCATTTGCTCCATTTTCAAATGGGTTGTTTTCGCTATCTGCTTTCGGTTTTTTAACCGGAAGTGCCGGTATGGTAAAAAAGAATGTGGCTCCCGTCGTACTTCCATTTTTGGCTTCATTGTTCTCTACCCAGATTTTTCCACCCAGCATTTCCACATAAGATTTTGAAATGGACAATCCCAGTCCTGCACCCTCATAAATTCTGGTTAGATCGTTGGTGCTTTGCATAAAACGTCCGAATATGATTTCTTCATGATCTGCCGGGATTCCGGGTCCGCTGTCTTTCACATAAAATTCGAAAAAATCCTTTTTCTTGGTGTATCCCAATTCAACAGAGCCGGTTTGGGTAAACTTTATCGCATTTTTCACCAGATTAGTAAGCACTGCGTAAACTTTCTCCCTATCTGTCATGATAAATGCCTTATCCGATGACAGTTCGTTGTTGTAAGAAATATGTAACTTTTTTAGCTCGGCTTCCAGTTTGAAAAAATGATAAATATATTCTACCTGATCGTTTACATTTGTTTTTGAAACTGAAACTTCAATTTGTTGAGATTCGATTTTGGAAATATTAATAATATCGTTGATGATATTAAGCATACGGATCCCGCTTTTTTCGATAATGCTAATATAGTTTTGCTGGTCGTCTCCGTTCAGATTAAGATTTTTAAGTAGATCGGTAAAGCCCAGAATTCCATTCATGGGAGTTCTGATTTCGTGGCTCATGTTGGCCAGAAAAGATGATTTCAATCTTTCGTTCTCTTCAGCTTTTTTCTTGGCATTAATTAATTCGAACTCCACAAGTTTGCGTTTAGTATAGTCAACCAATGTTATAAGGAATTTTTCATCGATATTGCTGATTATGCCGTTAACGAGGACATATTTGATAGATCCATCACCAGTTTCCAGTTTTAGTTCGCAGGATTCTTTTAATTTGGTTTTAAATATTTTTTGCAGAAATCGGTTGTAGAAGGCTCTTGTGTCAAGAGAGACAAAGAATCCAAAACTACTTTTTATCAATAGTGATCGTTCTTTTCCTAATAGCTGCTCAGCACTGTAATTCAGATCTATAATTTCACCATTCTTTGTTAGGGTCAGGTATCCCGAAGGAGCAAAATCATATAATTCAGTATATCTTTTTTCTGAATATTCTGCTTTTTCCCTGGCCCGTTTAAGCTCTTCGTTTTGCATTTCCAGTTCCACCTGATGAACTTCCAGCTCGTGGATGATTTTTGAGGTATCGGAATTGGAAAAAGATGTCTCTAAAACATTCTTTTTCTTTTTTAGCAACAATTCTGCAGCTTGGCGAAGTTTTCCGGATTTAGGTGCTGTATCTTTTTTGTTCATGTTTAGAAGTTTTCGGGGTTTTCTCTAAATTGTAAAAGTAGAGGGGTATTTTATATTAATATTACCTTGTGCCGGAGAGATTTTTTTTCTCTGGCGGGTAAACAGGAATTGTAAAGAAAAAAGTGGAGCCTGAATCATTCAACCCACTTTCGGCATTGTTCTCTACCCATATTCTCCCCCCCAGCATCTCCACATAGGCTTTTGATATGGACAACCCCAGTCCAGAGCCCTCGAAGTTGCGGGTTAGATCATCGCTGCCTTGCCGGAACCGTTCAAAAATCATATTTTTTTGATCATCCGGAATTCCGGGGCCGGTATCTTTAACATAAAATTCGAAATACCGGTCTTTTTTTGCGAAACCCAATTCGATTGAGCCGGATTGCGTAAATTTTATTGCATTTTTAACCAGACTTGTGAGCACTGCATTAACTTTTTTGCTATCCGTTTTAATTATTGTTTCATTTAGTGGCATTCCGTTTCTGAATGAGATATTCAGGTTTTTGGTTTTCGCTTCTAATCTAAGGAAATCAATAATTTCTTTAATCTGTAAATGAAGGTTCATCTCAGAAAGAGTTATCTCATTTTGATTGGATTCTATTTGGGAAATGCTGATAATATCGTTTATCTGACCAAGTAAACGGGTACTGCTTTTCTCGATGATACCAATATAGTTTTGTTGTTCCTCGTATGTTAAATCCGGAGTGCGGAGCAATTCGGTAAAACCCAGTATCCCATTCATGGGCGTCCTTATTTCGTGGCTCATGTTGGCCAGGAAAACAGATTTAAGCCTGTCGCTTTCTTCCGCCCCTTCCTTGGCTTTAATTAATTCTGTTTCGGCACGTTTGCGTTCGGTAATATCGCTCGAAATCCCTATGACACCGATTAGGTTGCCATTTAGGCCAAGCATTGGTGTATCTGTGACAAAAGCAGGAAAGCTGCTTCCGTCTTTTCTTTTTACCAGAAATTCTCCGGCCCATGATTTTCCGGAGCTTAAATTTTTCATGATTTCTAAAGCCTGATCCTTTGTTTGGTCGGTCGGTGTTAAATCCAAAATATTTTGTTCGATTGCTTCGGAAGAGGGCCATCCGTATATTTTTTCTGCTGCATGGTTCCAGTAAATCACTTTGCCCTGCAGGTCGGTGGCAATAACAGCCTGGGCTACGTTATTTATCAGGTCAGCCTGAAATTTAATTTCATTTTGAGTGTTCATACGTTCGGTAATGTCCCTGATATTGCATTGAATTACATCGTTTAGGCCTTCTGAATAGACATTACTTACAAATTCAACATGAATTTTCTTTCCGGATGATGTTTGGAGAGGCAAATCATCGTACCTCACATATTTTGTTTTTTTCAATTCCAAAAATTTCTCCAGATTTTCATAAATGTCCTGAAAAGCACCTATTTCCCAGATTGATTTTTCGATGAGATTTTGTTTTGAGAAGCCCAGTAGTTCAATTAAAAACGGGTTAACGTCCACAATCTTTCCGGTTTCCGCATCAAGGATTAGAATCCCGTCTTTGGCCGATTCAAATAACCTGCGATAGCGATTCTCAGAGGCATATAACTCTTTTTTTAAGATTGATTTATTGCTTTTTAGCTTTTTAATCTTATTGTATTTAGTGGTTGATTTTTTCATTGTGTATTGTTGTTGATGTAGTGCCGGATTGATGAGCAAATTTCTATTATAGATTTTTCATATTGGTTGGTCAAACCTTTAACCTACCGCTTCTAACCTCCAGCCTCTAACTTCCATTTTTCTGCTTCCAAATATTAACGCACAGTTCGGAAGCCGCGCTATCTGCCAGAAAGATACTTTGGGCGCATTGCAGTTCTGTTTTCAACATATTATACCTCACGACACTTTTCTAAGGTCTGGCAGGGAGTTGATAGTAAGTGGTTTATAATTAAAGAATCTTTGATGTCAACTCCCTGATAATAAAAGTTTATCTTCTTTTAGTGTTCATAGCTTCAGCGAAGGGGAACTCCGCATATAGGTATTCTTTAAAGGAATGTTGACCTCACAAACCGTCGCTAAATTCTAATGTTTTGAAGACTATCCAGCACTCCAAAAACGCTCAGCAACCAAATAACCAGAATAATTACGACCACTGCGTTAAGAATACCTTTAATGGTGCTTTGCATGGGGATATACCGGTTAATCAGCCAAAGCAGAACCCCAACACCAATTATCACGAGAAAGATTGTTAGTACAGGCATAATAATTAATTTAGTTTGCGTTAATATATCTTAATAATACAAAGTTCTGTATATAAGTGTCAATAAGTATTACATAATTCCAAAAAAGAGTTACATCATTCCTACATTTTATATGCATGGGTATAAAACATGGGACGGGGGCACAGAGCACAGAACAATGAGCGTGGAACATGGGGAGTGGGGCATGGAGCAAAGAGGACTGGGCATGGGGCACAGAATCCGGGTCAGGTTGAGGAGCAATAGTGCAGGGGCAAGACTTTGATGCTTGTGGAGAGAAGAATACAGAACCCTGAATGGGAGTGCATTTCGCTTCGATGGCTTATTGCATAATATGTTTTATTATATTTGACAACAGATAAATACGCAATTTTGACTACCGGTGAAATGAAAAAATATCAATGATAAAAACGATTAGTGACAAATTTGACGGGGTGATTGTAGATAATAGCACACTACCCGATAGTACTGATGGCTTTCGAAAAGAGATTGAACAACTTATCGAATGCTCAAAGAATAAAAAACTGATCTGGATCAGGATACCATCCTACAAGGCAGATTTTATCCCCATACTTACAAAGCTCCATTTTGAATTTCATCACTGCGACGGGCAGGATCTGATGCTCATCAGAAAAATGATGCCAGATGTGCTTGTTCCTACTACTAAAAATTTTATTGTTGGTGTTGGAGCAATTGTGGTGTGCGACGGGAAGTTGTTGGTAATTAAAGACAAGTTTTATGCAGGATATAAACTTCCGGGAGGACATATTGATAAGGATGAATCCATAAAAGGAGCCTTAAAAAGGGAGGTTTACGAAGAGACCGGAGTAGGAATTGAATTTGAATCCATCGTCAATATTGGTCACTTCAGAAACGGACAGTTTGGAGAATCCAACCTCTATATTGTTTGCACTGCCAGGGCATTATCAAAAGAAATTTATGTAAATGATTCCTCTGAGATTGCTGAAGCAAGGTGGATATTTCCTGAAGTTTTTTTACGATCGAAGGAAGTAAATAATTACAATAAAAGTGTAGTGAAAGCCGCCATTAATAATGGTGAACTGAAGCTGACAGAACAGAAAATTGAATTGCGAGTGACCTCAGGTGAGGTATTCTTTTAAGTGCTTCCCGATTTTTCCAATACTCCATAATTCTGAAACGCTTTGGTTGCAAACAATTGATAGTCATCTCATTGCAAGACGAGGCAAACACACCGCAATTCACTCATAATAAAAACTTTGCGTCGTTGCGTTTCTGTATTTAAGTTTCCTTTAAACGGGGCTGTCTGAAAAGTCTCCATAGCTTTTACATTGCGCGGGTCATGGTTTTGTAGAATATTAACAATGAGATTCTTCACTGCGTTCAGAATGACAAAAGACACGAAACCTAGATTGTTCGACAAACTCTGGTGAAATTTTGGGACGGAAATTGAAATTGTTAACAGAAAATTTATTTAAGCTTAAAACCATTCCTTTTCCAGATGTGTTTCTTTATGGTCGATTAAATAAAAAATATTTTCTCCGGATAACAGTGAAAAAATTTATTAACCTCTAATTTAATAAAACTATGAAACCTGCTATAAACCTTTTGTTCCTCTTTTTTCTGGGCATTTCTGCTGGTTTTTCTCAGAATACAGCAACCGGGTTTATTTACCGGGACATCAATCAAAACAACAAGAAAGAGAAAGGGGAGACGGGAATTGAGAAAGTGGCCGTGTCGAATGGCCGGGAAGTGGTGCTTTCCGATAAAGATGGAAAATACGAGATTCCCGTTGGCGATGACAATATTATCTTTGTTGTTAAACCTTCCGGATATTCACTTCCTGTGAATGCGGACAACCAACCGCAGTTTTATTACACCCATAAAACTAATGGATCGCCCGAACTCAATTATCCAGGCGTTTCTCCAACCGGGAAGCTGCCAAAGTCAATTGATTTTGGACTCATTCCCGACACTCTCACAGAGAACTTCACCATGTTGGTTTTTGGTGATCCTCAACCTTATACCCGGAAAGAGGTGGATTTCTTTTATAGGGGAATCATAAAAGAAGTGGAAGGAATTGATGAGGTATCTTTTGGATTGAGTTTGGGTGATTTGGTAGGTGACGACCTGGAACTTTTTCAGCCTTATCGCGATGCTGTGAAGGCGGTTGGTGTTCCCTGGTACAATGTGATGGGCAACCACGATATGAATTTTGATGTGAAAGCTGATTCTTTGTCGGATGAAACTTTTGAAAGACATTTTGGCCCGGCGAACTATTCTTTTAACCACGGGAAGGTTCATTTTATTGTTCTTGACGATATTCTTTATCCTGATCCGCGCGATGGAGACGGATATTGGGGTGGATTTAGGGAAGATCAACTGACCTTTGTAAAAAATGATTTGAAATATGTTCCAAAGGATCATCTGATAGTTTTGGCTTTCCATATTCCGCTGAAGGAGGGAGAATTCGGGGATTCGTTCCGTGATAGCGATCGTGAAAAACTTTTCGGTTTGTTGAAGGAATATCCGCAAACACTTTCCCTTTCGGCCCATACACATATTCAGAATCAGGATTTCTTTGGCCCTGAGGATGGTTGGAAGCAAGGCCGTAAACATCATGAGTATAATGTGGGAACCACTTCGGGCGACTGGTATGGTGGTCATTTTAATGAGGCAGGGGTTCCGGTTTCTACTATGCGTGACGGAACTCCCAAGGGGTATGCTTTTTTATCGTTCAAGGGAAATCAATATTCTGTAAGGTATAAAGTTGCTGGGCAGCCGGAAGATTATCAGTTGAATCTGTATGCGCCAAAAGTAGTGCCTCAAAACGAATGGCTGAGTGCACGTCTGGTGGTTAATTTCTTCATGGGCAGTGAGCAGGACTCTGTCCTTTACCGAATCGATCAGGAGGAGTGGAAATCCATGGATTTTGTAAGTACATACGACCCTTCATATATTTATATGATGCAGGAATGGGACTTTGCAGATGAATTGTTGCCGGGCAAACGGCCCTCTAATCCTTCGGAATCTACGCATCTCTGGATGGGGAGTCTCAATAATAATCTTGTGGAAGGCATCCACACCATCGAAGTAAAAGCAACAGATATGTTTGGTCAGGAGCACAGGGCAACAAAAGAATACAGGATTGTCAAGCGCAATGAAAACGATTAATAGGGGGCAATGGCAAATTGAAATAATTGGGAGTCGGCCCCATTTCAATCCGGGAAAGTTCTAAGTCTGAATAAAGGAACTATCAACTCTTTTGCGGATGCCTGCCTCGATACCATTTTGTCTATCCTCCAATCGATTGGAAAAGAATAACTCTTTTAAACACAATAGACCGTTTAGAATTTTAGATATAAGAATTAAGTTAATTCGTATGAAGGTGAAGAACTGCATTTTAATACAAAACAACTTTTAGATATAAACATTTGATTCAGCGGTTTTTGCCAAACTATAACGAACTGTTAATTAGCAACGAGGAATTAATCCGTATTTTGGTCTTTTTGACTCTCCTGATGAGTTTTACAAAATTCACCAGCAGCAACAAAATCCCTCAAAAAGATGAGTTTTTCGAAATTTTGTACGACATTTAATGATTAGAAAGGTAGAACAAACAATAAAAACTCATTCTGATGAGAACCAAACTTAACCAGCAAATTATTGAGGGTATGAGCCGAAATCCAGATAATTGGAAAGGCATTTTCTACTTTAACCGGAAAGACCCCAGGTTAATGGTTCCCAAACAAATCCCATCTCTGGGATGGACTTTTAATTTTGCCAGTCCTTATGCCTGGATTACTCTTGGAGGTATTATTCTGATTGTTATTGCTTCATCTTATTTTTTGTAAACTTCTTTATTATCAAAAGATGGTTAGATATAAGATGTTTCTTACATTCATGATATACTGAATTTTAACAAAAAAAAACATCTTTGAGTGCAAACAGTTGGTTTGCTGCTTATTACAAAAGTTTAACGGAGTAATGTATTATGAAAGTGAGTAAGAACCTTTTCCGTTTTACAATTCTCATGATGATATTTGGATTCTTTTCCTGTCGCACCATTCCATAGGGAGCAACTGCTGTGGAGCCTTTTTACATAGAAAGGTACTTAGGCAAGTGGTATGAGATTGCCCGTCTGGATTTTAAATACGAGCGGAACCTCAACAATGTCACTGCTGAATATTCGTGGAATGATAGTGGAAGCATCAGGGTGGTCAATCGTGGTTACAATACTGTTGAGCAGGAATGGCAGGAGGCGATAGGAAAGGCCAAATTCGTGGGGGAGGCGAATGTGGCCAAACTGAAGGTCTCTTTTTTCGGTCCGTTCTATTCAGGCTATAATGTGATTGCCATCGATGAAAATTACAATTATGCTTTGGTTGCCGGCAAAAACCTGGATTATTTGTGGATATTGTCCAGAAAAACCACCATACCTGATAAAATCAAGGAAAGATTTCTTAAAATTGCTGGTGATATTGGCTATGATACTTCTGATTTGTTATGGCCGGAGCATGATTAAGCCTTAACTCAAATGATGCAAATAAAATTGAGTTTTTTCCTAATATTCTTTTTTTTCTCACATAGTGGTTTTTCCCAGTTTGATAAACCATTTTATCCCGGCTTAACAATCAGTGTGATGCCATTGTCATTAATTGATTATACTCCCCGTTTTCGGATGGGAGTGGAGAGACTTCCGGTAAGAAAAATTGGTTATGGTATTGATGTTGGTATTGGAAAGTCGTGGTTGAACAGTTGGAGACTTGCCGACAGCGACTGGGGTAATGATTATTCCTTTTACGAAATCAGGCCGGAATTGAAATATGTGGTAAAAAGAGATGACCGATACTTCCTTTATTGCGGAACAGAATTGTTCTTTCTGCGGATGACCGACCGCCTGGAAGATGACTACTACCAAAAGGGGGATTCCGGAAATGCCATATCCTATGACCGTGCCCGGTTTCAAAAGCAAAAATATGGCATTCACATAAAAGCAGGTGTTAGTCATCGGTTGTTTGAACATTTTAATGTGGATATCTATGGTGGGACAGGTGTGGCTGAGAGAGTTATCGAATATTCAGAAGTGGTAAATCCGGTTGAGGGTGAAGGTGATATTTTTGTGGAGTGGCTTCCTCAGAACCATTTGTTTGAAGGGAGAACTGTTTTGTTTCATTTGACACTGGGGTTTCGGGTTGGGTATATTATTAACAAGCGTTAATTGTTTTTGAGTTCAGTGTGGATGAAAAAAAGTTAAATGTTTTAAGAAGGGTTGAGTTGTAGTTTCAGTGCTTCTCCCTGCAAATTCCGGAAACAGGAGAGATGAGATTTCCGGATGCAAAAAAGAGGTCGCCCGGTTTAATGGACGACCTCTTTAGGGCTTTGGGATTGTGCCGAAATAACTTGCCGCTTTAGACTTGTTCTTTTGCCCTTTAGCTTCCTTGAAAACCCATTAAATAGCTCGCTATTCGCAGTATTTTCAAGTCGGAAAAGAACAAAATAACGTCGTTAAATCTGTCAATTTATTTCATTACAAACCCTGGAAAAAAAGAGGGTTACTTGAGGAATTTGAGGTTGAAGGTCTGATTATCTACATTAATCAACAAGAAATAAATTCCGTTGGGTAAATCTCCTAAACTAACCGGATTGATGCCGGGTTGTGTCAGGAATTGTTTCACTGCGGTTCCGTTTGTGCTGTAAATTACAGTTTCAAAGGGCCCGTCTTCTTCGGCAGCAACAGAGATGTTCAGCAGATTAACTACCGGGTTGGGGTATATACTTACATTTGTTTCCTGCTTTTCCTGCTCCATGGATTCTTTGTTGGCGGCAGATGCACTTCTGAGCGAATTAAAACCGATATAGCCTCCGCAATGCATCCATTCGCTGTACGAACCTCCGCAACTTCCGTCTTGCCATACGCCTGTGTTGGTCGATTGGTCTTCGGCCTGCCAAATGGCTCCATTTACTTCAATATAATCCACCTGTACATCGCGGTCGCCTCCGTCGTTGGTGAATTCCACATTAATACCACCTGTAGCCGAGGTGTAGATTGTCTGATTGGTAAAGCTGGTATTCAGGGTGTAATTGGCTACTTCATTTCCGCCAACTGTAACCCGCAGGTTTTCTCCGCCTGCAGTTCCCCGTGCTCTTACAATAATGGTGTTGTCCCCGCTTCCGGAATCTCCCTGGTAGGTAATGTCACCGAATCCAATAACACCTCCGCAGTGCATCATCTCGCTGTAGGAGCCTCCACAACTGCCATCCTGATAAACAGCAGTGTTGTATTCCATATCTTCGGCCTGACGGGTCTCTCCGTGAATTTCAATCCAGTCAACCTGTACATCGCGGTCGCCACCATCATTGTCAAATTCCAGGTTCAGGTCGCCACGATCAACATATACTTCATATTCCTGCCAACTGGTGGAAAGGTTGATTCCTGCCTGTGCCTGGTTGTCTATTAATACATTCAAATGCTCGCCACCGGCCATTCCACGGGCTCTCACAGTCAGCGTGTATTCGCCGTCACCCTGGTCACTGGTTCCTCCGCCGGTGTCACCACCTGTATCACCACCGGAACCGTCCGTACTCATAGACATGCTGTAAACATCAGCTGTTCCGCTACTTTGATAGCCTTCTACACAAAATGAAACTTCATAAAAATTACCAAGGTTCATTCCCAGTCGTGCCCATGCTGCAAAGTGATTGGCGCAGGTAATGGTTCCGCTGGTGCGCTTGGATGTACGCACACTCCAGTATTGCTGGAAGGTTTGAGTTCCCTCGATTGAAGGTTGCTGGGTGCGGGTAGTTTCATAAATTTCGTAAGTTCCGCCATCGGTGGTAACGGTTCCTTTGGATGTTGCTCCAGGTGGACGCCAGCTGCCCCAGCTTTCTACGATATAATACTCTACCAATGGACTGGTGGTCCATCCATACACACATAAATAAGAGTTTCCTGACGGCTGATAGTTGGCACCATAATTAATGACCACATTACTGCCACCAGGGCGCAGGCCTTTTCGGGCAAGGAGGTTGCCGATATTACTCCACTCCACACTGAATGTTCCGCCCGTTCCAAGCGTCATGCAGCCTGTTCCGTTGTCTTTCCAGTACTCATAAGTATAACCACCCTGACTACCCTGGTCGTTTGAACAGATGGTTTGTGCTCCTAGTCCTGTTGAGGAAAAAAGAAAAATCACTCCTGTAAGGAGCATAGTGATTCCTGAGGGTTTGCGTAGTTGTTTTTTCATTTGCTTAAAATTTTGATAAATCATTGGAAAAATGAAACTCACCATGAAAAATGGTTATGTCCTTTTTCTGAACTTGAGCATCCCAAAATTCAGTTTCGTTTCATAAGTCCGGATTTAAGGTTAGAAATAATGCAAGAACTTGTCCGCAAATCTATAGGTTCGGAATTCAATGTGTTTGGATTTTTGTCCTAAAGGGTGGTAAATTTGTTTCGGCGTTTGTATTTGTCATTATATTAATGTTTTACGCCGATGGTATAGATTCGAAATTCCAATTTGTTTTCGAGATTGAGGGAATTGAAAACACCTTTCTGATAATTTAATCTTTCCATCTTTTCGTTTAGGTATTTTTAACCGAATATTGTCTAAATAGGTAGAACAATAAAGTAAAAAACTCAACCGATTATTTCAATTGTTCGGTGTTTTCTTTTTTATAGTACCTTGAACGAATTGACATTTAGGGAAGGATGTCCTGGCCTCCAGTTACTTTTAAAGCGAAGCGCAAACAGGGCAAGGCTTAAAAGACTTTTTACAGGAAAAAAGTTCCGGTTTGTTGTTGTAGGAAAAAATTAAGTTTCTATATTTGCACCGCTGTTGAACGAAACAGCATTACAGAAAAGATATTGGCCCAGATGGCGAAATTGGTAGACGCGCTAGTTTCAGGGACTAGTGTTCGCAAGGACGTGCAGGTTCGAGTCCTGTTCTGGGCACAAAAAAGCTCTTAATCAGACGATTAAGAGCTTTTTTTGTTATGAGTACTTTGCTTTCTTCCTTTCTCAGGACATTTCAGTAATTGTTTTATTAATGATCTCGATGGCCTCTCTGAGTTGTTCCTCGTTGATCACCAGCGGGGGTGCAAAACGAATGATGTGCTGATGAGTGGGTTTGGCCAGTAATCCGTTTTCTTTCATGGCCACACACACATCCCAGGCTTCTTTTCCATTGGTGGGTTTAATGACAATGGCATTTAGCAATCCTTTGCCGCGAACCAGTTCAATCATGTCTGAGTTGATTTTTCGCATCTCCGTACGGAAGATTTTTCCCAGCCTTTCTGCATTTTCAGCCAGTTTTTCATCTTTCACGACCTGAAGTGCTTCCATGGCGACTTTGCAGGCTACAGGATTGCCTCCGTATGTGGAGCCGTGTTCGCCGGGTTTGAAAACCAGCATAAAGTCATCATCAGCCAAAACTGCCGAAACAGGGTATATGCCACCGGATATGGCTTTTCCCAGAATCAGTACATCGGGACGAACTCCTTCATGATCGCAGGCCAGCATTTTGCCGGTACGACCTACCCCGGTTTGTACTTCATCGGCCATGAACAAAACATTCTTTGCTTTACAAAGGTCACTCGCCTTTTTAAGGAACCCATCGTCAGGTACATAAACGCCGGCTTCTCCCTGGATGGGTTCCACTAGAAATCCGGCCACGTTGGGGTCCTGAAGTTCATGCTCAAGTGCTTTTAAGTCGTTATAGGGGATGGATACAAATCCCGGTGTGAACGGGCCATATCCACCATAACTCTGTGGGTCACTGGACATACTAACGATGGTGATGGTTCGCCCGTGAAAATTGCCTTCACAAACGATTATTTTGGCCTGATTTTCCGGAATTCCCTTTTTCTCATACCCCCATTTTCGGCATAGTTTCAGCGCGGTTTCGTCAGCTTCGGCACCGGTGTTCATCATCAAAACCTTATCGTATCCGAAGTAGTTGGTAACATATTCTTCAAACTCACCCAAAACATTGTTGTAAAATGCGCGTGAGGTGAGTGTCAGGCGTGAGGCTTGTTCGTTCAGCGCTTTTACAATTCTGGGATGACAATGGCCCTGGTTGACGGCCGAATAAGCTGATAAGAAATCAAAATAGCGCTTGCCTTCAACATCCCAGACAAATATACCTTCTCCTTTTTCTAAAATTACCGGAAGCGGATGATAATTGTGTGCGCCGTATTTTTCTTCTCTGTCTATGTAGTCTTGTGTAGAAACGGGTTTTTTCATAATTGCTGATTTAAATACATTGTGTAGATTTTGAGACCGAATGTCTTATTCAAAATACGGAAATCTAAATGTCAAAAAAACTGAAATTTATCAGCGATTTTGAAACAATAGTCCGTTTTAGAAAAAAGCCTGAATGCAGACGCAATGAAACCCTACGCTAAAGTGTTGGATTCTAAAAGATGAAAAATTATTATTCACTGGTAACCGGGAAAAGAATGAACCTGTTCTCCAGAATGGTGGCGATTCGTAATGATATCCGAAATTAAGATTCTCCTGGTTGAGAGAGAGCATAACAGAACTTCCAGATCCGTAATAAAGGCAAACTTGAATGCCGGCAGGTGGCAAACAACCTTAATAGACAGACTCTACTCCAATTTATTACCAATGATAAATCCTGAAATAACATCCTCAATCTTAACCTCAGCCTCTTAAAACCCCAGGTTCAGCGATACATTCATTCTGCGTCCTGTCAGGTAATTTGGAACAGCGTATTGACGGTTTTCCACATCACTGATCCAATAGTGGGAGATGGTATTGCTGATGTCAAACAGATTAAACACTTCAAATCCCAGCCATAAGTCTTTGATAAAGGCAGCTTTATTGTTTTTGTTCAGCCAGGGCATCAAATCTTTGGAAAAGCCGATGTCCACACGCCGATAGGGGGGCATGCGGTAGGTGGCCATATATCGGGGTGAGCGGGGAGGCCCAAAGGGGAGTCCGGTTCCGTAAAAAAGACTCAGGTTTACTTTAAATGTGGGGTTGTTGGGCAAATAATCCTGAAAAAACAGGGAGAAATTGAGCCGTTGATCCGACGGACGTGGGATGTATCCGGGAGTGCCGGTTTGCTCCCAGGTGTCGTTTTCCAGGTCTTCTTCTGTCTTCAGAAGTGAAAGGGTCGCCCAGGATTCGGTACCCGGAACAAACTCTCCGTGCAGTTTCAGATCTATTCCGGTAGCATAACCATCGGCTTCATTCTTTCCTGAATAGAGGATTCTCACATTGTCCACCTGGTAGGGGATGAGGTCGTACAGATGCTTGTAATAAATCTCGGAAGAGAACTTAAACGGACGCTCGAATATATTGAAATAGTGATCAATCCCTGCAAGGATTTGTCTTGATTTCTGAGCATAAATGGCATTGATTTCGCCTGATTGTGGCGGCCTGTATTCTTTGTAAAAGGGGGGTTGAAAATACCATCCACCGCTCAGTCTGAAACGGGTTTTTGGAGTGTTTCGCGGACGAATAGTAACCTGAAACCGGGGTGTCAGATGCAGTTTTTCCTCACGATCGGAGAATATAATCCGTGTTCCGTAATTGAGGCGGATAGTTCCCCAGTCGGCGTGTAATGTGGTTTGATGGGCCACAAACATTTTCAGGTGGCGGGTGCCCAGCTCAAAATCAGCATTCCGGCTGTAGCTGAGTTCCAGATTGGAATTTCTTGGAATTGAGTAGCCTGCCGAATCGATTAATTCCCATTCATTAATACGGTCCTTAAAGTTTTCTTCTTCCCAGGCAACTCCCCAGCTGATGGAATGGTTTTCGCTGAGTTGGTGGTCTCCCTTTGCCGAAATAGTATTGACCGTTGCAAAAAGATCGTTTCTGGCATGTTGCAGGTATTCGCCAATGCCGATGTTGGTGGCTGCCTGTGCCTCGTCAAACCCTTGAATTTCCTGCAACCAGTAAGCGCCGGCGATGTCAAAAGTTTCTTCTTCAAAAGCCCGGTAATGACTGCCTGTCAGTTCGAAATAATGATTGGGTGAGGGTTGGAAATTTAGTTTAACTGCTCCCATACCCGTTTCAAACTTATCCTTTTCCTGACCTGCGAAATAAATTTTCAGTTTTTTGATGTTGGTCATGGTGCCAAAATCTGTTTCGCGGTCGGTTGGAATAAACTGGTATTTATTGAGCGCATAATAGGCGAGCGCATCAACCGAAAATCGCGGATTAATCTGATAAGACAGGAAGGCCTGTACATCGGTGAAGTCGGGTTGATAATCTCCTTTGGTGTCCAGACTGCCCAGAAGATAACGGTTGGTCTTGTGGCGGGCACCGGTGAGCCAGGTGAACTTGCCTTTGGCTGCGGTTCCCTCGGCATGGGTACTCATACCCATCATGTTGATGTTGGCCCCGGCAGAAATTGAGTCCGGTTTTTTGTAGTGAACATCCAATACCGAGCTCATCTTATCGCCATAGCCAACGCCAAAACCTCCGGATGAGAAGTAAACCGATTCCACCAGGTCTGGGTTGACGATGCTGAGGCCTTCCTGCTGACCGCTTCGCACCAACTGTGGCCTGTGAAGCTGAAAACCGTTGAGGTAAACCAGATTTTCGTCAAAGTTTCCCCCTCTTACCCGGTACTGGCTGCTTAACTCGTTGTTGGAAGCTACCCCCATTTGAGATCTTACCAGTCCTTCAATTCCGTAGCCTGAGGCTGTGGGAAGTTGAATAGATAATTCAGGATTAAGCTGCTGGGTTGATTGATCTTTTTCAGCACTTGCTGTAACCTCAACTTCGCTGACTTCGCGAATACGTTTTTTCAGAATAATTACAAAAGTTTTTTTGCCGTCATCTCCGGGTTCAATCATAATTTCTTTGGGAAGGTATTCGAGATGGGAAAACTGTAACATTCCGGAAAATCCGGGAGAGACTGAAATTTCAAAGAAGCCGTCTGCTGAGGTTGTGGTACCGGTGGAACTTCCGGGAATAATGATATTGACAAGTTCCAGAGGTTCTCCCAATTCATTAATTACGCGACCTTCAATAAGTGTTTTGTCCTGAGCTGAGACGCTCAAACCATAGATTAGAAAAAATAT